>CAYQEZ010000001.1:0-85812 GCA_964416645.1 uncultured Francisella sp.
GCCCTAATGCCAGTTTTATTATTGGCAATCCGCCGTTTATTGGTAAAAATTACCGAAATGAGCAGCAAGATGCCGACTTAGCCAAAGTATTTACCAGTACCACAGGTGTGAACCCCATTCGCCTCTACAAAAGCCTCGATTTTGTTTCTGCATGGCATTACACCGCCACCGCTTACCTCAAAACTCACCCGCACGCCAAGGTTGCTTTTGTTAGCACCAACAGCATCACCCAAGGTGAACAAGTGGCGATTTTATGGCAACCCTTGTTAGATGCAGGCGTAAGCATCCATTTTGCCCATCGCACTTTTAGCTGGACGAATGAAGCGCGTGGTAAAGCCGCCGTGCATTGCGTCATTATTGGTTTTGCCTTGCAAGACACACCCAACAAAACGCTATTTCTGTACGATGACATCAAAGGCGAACCCCACGCCGTAGCCGCCAAAAACATTAACCCTTATTTGCTCGATGCGCCTAATATCGTCGTCACGGCACGCAGTACACCTGTTTGTAATGTGCCAGAAATGGTCAATGGCAGTAAGCCAACAGATGGCGGTCATTTGCTGTTAAATCAAACAGAAAAAGATGAATTAGTTGCCAAAGAACCACAAGCTGAAAAATGGATTAAGCCTTTCTCGATGGGCGATGAGTTCATCAATAATATTCCTAGGTATTGTCTGTGGTTGGTGGATTGTTCTCCTAATGAATTACGTACTATGCCGTTAGTGTTAAAACGCGTTGAAGCGGTCAAACAAATGCGATTAGCAAGTACCAAAGAAGCGACTCGAAATGACGCAAGTAAGCCCGCTTTATTTGCAGAAATACGCCAGCCAAAACAAGGGCATTATTTAGCCTTGCCACGTGTTTCTTCCGAAAACAGACAATATGTACCTATTGGTTTTTTACTGCATACGCATATTGCGGGCGACAAATTACAGACTATTCCCAATGCAACGATTTACCATTTCGGTATCATGACCAGCAGTATGCACAACGCATGGATGCGAGCAACTTCGGGGCGTTTAGAGAGTCGTTATCAATATTCTGCCAAATTAACTTACAACAACTTCCCGTGGGCAGAACCCACCGAAAAACAAACGCAAGCCATCGAAACCGCTGTACAAGCGGTACTCGATGCTCGCGCTCAATTTCCCGATGCGTCCTTAGCCGACCTGTACGACCCGCGCACCATGCCGCCAGATTTAGCCAAAGCTCATGCCAAACTCGATAAAGCCGTCGATGCCGCATACGGCTACAAAGGTGCAAATAATGATGGCGAACGCGTGGCTTTTTTGTTCGATTTGTATCAGCAAATAACGAGTTTGTTGGGGGTGGAGAAGGGGAAACGGTCGAGTAAGAAAATCTAGGTTGGTGGTTAAGTGTTTTTAGCCACATTGATAAAGCAACTTTTCTAAACAATGCCTTTGCAGGATCGACGATTCAAAACCCCAAACTTAACTGATTATCAGTAACCTTTGTCCGTTTCGTGCGCGGTTTGCGGTTGCTGGCTTGACGGCTTCCGTGTTTATTCAGTAGTTGCCGAGTGATGGCACGGTTTTCGTCATTTTTACGTAGTCCGTAGATGCGAGTTTTGGCTGTGCGCGCGGCTTGGCTGTGTTCGATAATCGGTTCTGGGTAATCGATTCCTAACAATACGCCGTAACGCTGTTGTAGGTTGGGGGTGAGCAACCAAGGCGTGTGCAGGTAGTCGTTGGGGACTCGAGCCAGTTGTGGTAGCCAAGTGCGAATAAATTCTCCCTTCGGGTCTTGGTCTTGCGATTGTTTCACGGGATTGTACACGCGCAACACATTCATGCCCGTTGTGCCCGCTTGCATTTGAACTTGTGGGTAATGAATACCTGGTTCGTAATCGGTGAACTGACGTGATAGAAAAATCGCTACCGATTGCCAAGGTAACCAAAGCAGGTTGCAGGCGAAAGACACCAGTATGGCGCGCATTCTGAAATTAATCCAACCCGTGGCATGAAGGCGTTTGATGCAGGCATCGACAAAGGGATAACCCGTTTCCCCTTGGCAAAAAGCGTTAAAAATTTCCGTGTTAAGCGGACGTTCTAAGCTGGCATGAGTCAGGGGCGGGTGGTCGCTGGCGCGTAGGTCTCGCTTAAACCAAACGAGGTGAATGCCTTCGCCATTCATTTTCTGACTCGTTAAATCAGATGGCGCTCTGCTTGCATGAGCAGACGTTGTTTGTCATGATAACTCAATTTTTTCACATGAGTGACCATTAAGCTGGTACGTGGGTTATTGCTCAGTTCATCGAAGTGTTGAATGAGGAAACGCCAATAAAGTTGCGTAATGGGGCAGGTATTCAATCCCAGTTTTTCTTTCGGCTTAAAGCGGCAGTGTTGGCAGTAGTTCGACATTTTATCGATGTAAGCGCCGCTGGCGAGATAGGGTTTTCTGGTGAAGTGTCCGCCATTGGCATAGAGTGCCATGCCAATCACGTTGGGGCGCTGCACCCAGTCGGTGGCGTCAATATAAACGGCATGAAACCAGTTTGAAACTTGCTGTGGATGCAGTTCAGCTAGGGTGGCGTAAAGCCCGATCACCATTAAGCGTTGAATATGATGAGCGTAACCTGTGGCGAGTGTTTGCCCAATCACCTGAGATAGGCTCTGCATATCGGTTTTGCCTGTCCAAAACCAGTCGGGTAGCGGGCGTTGATGATTGAAATGGTTGGCTTGCATCAATTGGTTCGTCGATTGCTGATAAATGCCACGCATAAATTCGCGCCAACCCAGGATTTGACGCACAAAGCCTTCAACGCTGTTAAGCGGAGCTTTGCCTTGTTGGTAGGAGGTTAGGGCGGCATCGAGCACTTCTTGCGGATGCAATAGTTGACAATTGAGCGGTGCTGAAATGAGCGAGTGAAACAGAAAAGGCTCGTCCGTCCACATGGCATCTTGCAGTTGACCAAAGTCGGCGAGTCGATGCTGAATAAAGTCATCTAGTGCCTGTAAGGCTTGTTCACGCGTGACAGGGTAACTAAAGCGATCCAACTTGCCTGGGTGCTCTGCAAAACGCTGCTTAACCAAGTTAATGACGGCTTGTGTGATGGCATCAGGCGCAAAGGTCTTAGGTGTTGCTATCCAGCCTAAGCCTTGTTTGGGAATGGATTGACGGTTATCGCTGTCGTAGTTCCATTACCCCCCTTCAGGTTCATCTCCTTGCATTAACATACCCGTGCGCTAGCGCATCCAACGATAGAAAAACTCCATGCGCAGTTGCTTTTTACCCTGCATCCATTGTGCAAATTCAGCGGGACGGCACAGGAAGTGGGTATCTTCTGTCCAAACTAAACTAAAGCCGTGTTGTTGTGCTGAATCCTCTAACGCATTGATTAAACGAATATCTCCAGGACGTTGACACACCACTCGGCTGACCGCGTGGCGACCGACTGCTTCAATGAGTGCGCTGGCTAAACTTGTATGTGAATGCTGGTCGAGCGCCCAATAATCCAAACTTGGTTCACCAAATTGCTGGCGTAATGTTTGAGCAAAGTGACGCATGGCACTGAGAAAATAGATGATGCGTGCTTTGTGACTCCAGACATGGGTCGATTCTTCACTGGCTTCAATCATCAGCAGGCGATCTTCCGCTGGGTTGAAATGCGTCAGAGCGGGGTTATCTAAACTGAGTTGATCGCCCAAAACCAGAATAAGTTGGCTCATGGCGAGACAGCTTTTGATTTTTGCGCACGGCAACGGTCGGAGCAGTATTTCACCTCGTTCCAGCATTTCTCCCATTTTTTGCGCCAACTAAAAGGGCGTGCGCAGACCAGGCAGATTTTGCTGTCGAAGTGGCTTTTATTGCCTTTGAACTCAGTTTTAGCCATGATGTGTGACGCTCTTTAAATAATAACGTCATTACATCATAGTTAGCAGGGTTTTTGAATTGTACAAATGTAAGACAGACCTTCCTTAGCGCAAGGCTTGTTGAATTTGAGCGATAATGGCTTCAGTCTCACAAGGTGTCCAAGCGTCTGTCGGTGAGAAACCCCACACGGGACCTGGCCATGCGGCATCGTCTTGACGGCGACCGACCACATGCCAATGCAGTTGCGATACCACATTACCTAAAGCACCAACATTGATTTTATCCAGCGGGAAACATTGGCCTAAGGCTTGTGCGCATCGGCTACTTTCGTCAATCAGCTGCGCTTGTTGTTCCCTCGTTAATTGATGCACTTCGGTGAGGTTGGCGACGCGAGGTACTAAAATTAGCCATGGAAAATCACGTACATTTTCTAGCCGAACTTGGCATAAGCTCAGGTCGGTAATAAAGTGGCTATCTTGTTCAAGGCGAGAGTCTAGGGTAAAGGACATGATTGTTTCTCGTTTTGGGATGCTTTCTCAATTATAATGAATTTATTTTGTCGATGTTGGAATCTCTGTGCGATTACCTGTTGGTTTTATTTTAGCCTTGACTTTCCTGACGCGTTTGCCGATGCCCAAAGTTGTCGGTTTTCAACCAAGCGATATGGCAAAAGCAGTGGTGTGGTTTCCGCTCGCTGGTATGGTGGTGGGTGGCTTGGTGGCTGGTTTTTGGTGGCTGGGTAGTTTGGTGCATCCGCTGTTAGCAGGATTACTCGGATTGTTGGTCTGGGTGTGGGTGACGGGGGCGTTGCATTTAGATGGCTTGTCCGATCTCACCGATGCACTCGGTGCTGCCCATGCCAATGAAGAGCGCTTCTTTAAGGTGCTTTCCGATCCTCATGTGGGCAGTTTCGGTGTGGTGGCTTTGGTGTTGCAACTGCTTGCTAAGTTCGTCTTATTAACTTGGCTGGCTTATGCCGAAATGCCAGCTTGGTGGTTGCTTTTTATTGCCGCTTGGGCAAGGTTTGGTGCGGCTTGGTGGTCGTTAAGTTTGCCGAGTATTAAACCTGGCTTAGGTGAAACCTTCGCTTGGCAAGGTAAAGCCAGTCAACTCTGGTTGGGGGCTGGCTTATTAATGATAGTGAGCTTAGTGATATCGCCTTTGTTGCTGTGTGCGTTAGTGCCTGTGTTGCTATGGCGTGTTTGGCTGCAGTGGCGTTTAGGTGGGCAAACGGGCGATGCGCTTGGTGCGGGTATTGAGTTGAGCGAAAGTGTTACGCTATTGTTATTTGTTTTAATGATGCCGTTGTTGGTTTAGGAAGTAAAAAATTATGATGACTTATCAAACCATTGATCCCATTGCTCTTGATTTAGGGCTGGTGCAGGTGCGCTGGTATGGATTAATGTATTTAATCGGTTTTTTAAGCGCTTGGTATTATGGTACGGTGCGAACCCGTGATAGCTGGCGCAATTGGAATAAGGATCAGGTGAGTGATTTATTGTTCTACTGCGCCCTAGGGGTGATTTTAGGTGGTCGTTTGGGTTACATTTTCTTCTATGACTTTGCCCATTATCTGGATCAACCTTTGGACATGCTGAAAATATGGCAGGGCGGCATGTCGTTTCATGGCGGTCTATTGGGTGTTATTACTGCGGTTTGGCTTTATGGTCGTAAAATCAATAAATCATTGCTCGAAATTACCGACTTTATTGCGCCATTTGTGACGATCGGTTTGTTTTTTGGCCGTATTGGTAATTACATTAACAGTGAGTTGTGGGGTAAGGTAGCGCCAGAGGATAGTCCTTGGGCGATGCTGGTTTACGATCCGCAGCTACAAACCTTGGTGCCTAAATATCCGACGCAATTAGTAGAAGCCCTGTTAGAGGGGCTGGTATTAGGCGTGATTCTTTGGTGGTATTCTCGACAACAACGCGGTGTTGGTGCGGTATCAGGACTTTTCTTGTTAGGCTATGGTTCATTCCGTTTCTTCGTCGAGTTCTGGCGTATGCCCGATGTTCAGCTAGGCTATTTGGCTTGGGATTGGTTAACCATGGGTCAAATTCTGTGTTTGCCGATGATTGCAGGCGGACTTTTCTTAATCTTCTTCTGGAGTAAGCGCCATGCAACAATATCATGATTTATTACGCTTAATTTTAGCGCAAGGCTCAGCCAAGGAAGATCGAACAGGCACAGGTACGATTGGTGTTTTTGGGCATCAAATGCGCTTTAATTTACAGCAGGGTTTTCCGTTATTGACCACTAAAAAGCTACATTGGAAGTCGATTGCCATCGAGTTGTTGTGGTTTTTGCGTGGTGATACCAATTTGGCTTACCTTAAAGAAAATGGCGTGCGCATTTGGGATGAATGGGCAACCGAAGATGGCGAATTAGGCCCCTTGTATGGCAAACAATGGACGCATTGGGCAACGCCCGATGGTCGTGAAATCAACCAAATCGAGCAAGTGATTGAACAAATCAAAGCACGTCCTAATAGTCGTCGTTTGATTGTGTCAGCGTGGAACCCAGCGGACTTACCCGACGAAAGCATTTCACCACAAGCCAATGTTCAACAAGGTCGCATGGCGTTAGCCGCTTGTCATGCTTTGTTTCAATTTCAAGTGAGTGATGGCAAATTAAATTGCCAACTCTACCAACGCAGTGCTGACGTATTTTTGGGCGTGCCCTTTAATATTGCCAGCTATGCGTTGTTAACCCACATGATTGCGCAACAGTGTGATTTGGAAGTGGGCGATTTTGTTTGGACGGGTGGGGATGTGCATTTATATCGCAACACCATTGAGCAAGCGCAACTGCAATTAACGCGCGAACCCTATGCCTTACCAACCCTCAAAATTTTGCGAAAACCCAACAGTATTTTTGATTACACCTTTGATGATTTTGTCATCGAAAATTATCAGGCTCATCCGCACATTTCGGCTAAGGTGGCGGTATGAAGATTGCCTTGATCGCTGCGTTGGATGAACATCGCGCCATCGGTTTTGACAATCAAATGCCGTGGCATTTGCCCGATGACCTCAAGTTTTTTAAGGCCTGCACGCAGAGTGGTGTGGTGGTGATGGGGCGCAAAACCTTTGAATCTTTAGGCTGTCGCCCATTGCCCAACCGACGCAATATTGTGCTGACGCGTCAAGCGGATTGGACGCATGAAGCTATCGAAGTGGCTCATGATTGGCATCAGCTTTGTCAAAGCTTGGACACGCAAGGTTTAGAAAAAGTATGGATTATTGGTGGCGGTGAAATCTACGCCACTTGTCTTACGCAGGCGACTGAATTAGTATTAACGCAAGTTGCGACTCAATTACCCCATGCGGATGCGTGGTTTCCTGAATGGCAAACGGCTGATTGGCAGTTGGTTGAACGTCAGTTGCATCCAGCAGATGAGCGTCATGCGTTTGCCTTTGAATGGCAGAGGTGGCAGCGCAACCCAATATAACAAAAACGCTTAGGATAGCTCATGAAGATTAAAGGTAAGTTTACGCTGGCATTCGTCAGCGTGTTTATGTTGGTAGCAGCAGGCTCCTCAGTTACTTTGGTGATGAACGCCAAAGTTGATGCCCAAGTGCATGAAATGCTCAACGAGCATCGCGTTAAATATGATTTAGCGCGTCAAATACAATACGAGTCAGCTGTTCGTGCTGAAGTGCAACGTAATCTTGTCATCATGACAGATCCTAACAAACAAGCGCAAGAGCGACAAACGATGCGTGACTCCGCAGATCGATATGGAGAACGCTTAAAACAATTGTCTGAATTGCCGCTTTCCGCACAAGAAGCGGAAATGATCGATCAGATTCGCGCCAATGGTGCAGAAACCTATACTGCCTTGGGAGAGTTTTTAGGCAATCTTGATGCGGATATGAAAGAAGATGCAGTCGATGTGCTTTACGGATCTATGCGAGAAATTCAACTCAGATTTTTTAAGCTGATTGATACGTTTACTGAACTGCAAGAACAGAACTTGAGACAGTCTGAGCAGGATCTCGCTGCTGCGCTTAAATTTGCCAATGCCTTGCAATTTATTTTGGCAGCGTTGATGGCGATTTTTGTGAGTATTGTTGGTGTATTGCTAACCCGTTCAATCGCGACTCCTATCACTGCTTTAACTCATAAAATGCGTGAAATAGCCGCTAGTGCTGACTTTACTCAGCGCGTGTCTTTAGGTAAGCGCAATGATGAGTTGGGCGAGAGTGCGCAAGCCTTCAATGCCTTAATTGCACAAGTAGGGCAGTCGTTGAGTGAAGTGAATCACGTGGTGCACGGCCTGGCAACAGGCGATTTCAGTTTGCGCGTGCATGGTCAGTTGTCTGGGGATCTGTTGCATCTAAAAGATAAAGTGAATGAGTCAGTTGATGCTATCTCTTCCAGTATGGGTTGCTTAACTAGTGCGCTGACCGCATTGCAACAAGGTGACTTTAGGGTACATAGCGTTAACAATCGTTTGTCGGGGCGTTATCGTGAAATGGTTCAATTGAGTGTGGATACCGCGAGTCGATTGGATGCGGTGGTGTCGGATGTTAATCGCACCATGCACGCTTTAGTTGCTGGTCAATTTAGTGCCCGTGTCAGTGCGGATGCACAAGGGGATTTGGGACGTTTAAGTGATAGCATTAACCAAATGGCAGATGGGCTATCGAAAGCGGTGAATGATATTTTACAATTGGCGCAAGCGTTATCGCAGGGGCGTATTGTTGCGCGCATGCAGGGTCAGTACCTAGGTGAGTTAAATGACATTGCCATGGCGATGAATCAGGGTATGGCACGCGTGGAGTCGAGTTTAATGGAAATTGCCCATGCCGCACACATTGTTGAGCAAGCCAGTCAGGAGGTTTCTTCTGGCAATGAGCATTTCTCCCATCGCAGTCATGAGCAAGCGTTGGATTTACAAAATGCACTCCAGTCAATGCGTCAAGTCTTGGCGCTCTTACAAAATAACGTCGCTCAAACGGCGCAAGGTCGCCAATTAGCGGCAGACACGCTAACCGCATCCGAAGCGGGCGTGGTGACCATGAATCATACCGTGCAGGCGATGCAGGATATCCGTCAAGCGAATGAAAAAATTACGGGCATCGTTGGATTGATTGACTCGATTGCTTTCCAAACCAACCTGTTGGCACTGAATGCAGCGGTTGAAGCCGCCCGTGCAGGGGAGCATGGGCGTGGTTTTGCCGTGGTCGCCAGTGAGGTGCGAGCTTTGGCACAAAAATCGGCACAAGCAGCGCAAGAAATTAAAGATGTGGTACATCAGTCGATTGAAAAAACAGCAAGTGGTGATGCTTTAGTGGCTGAAACTGTCAAGGCATTTCAGTCTATTGAAGCACGTTTGCGCGAGACAGACAGCGCTATCGAGCGTATCGCACTGGGAACGAGTGAGCAGCGCAATGGCATGGAGCTGATCGGTTCTAAAATGCATGAGATGGACGAACGCACCCAACAAAATGATGCATTGATCAGTGAAATTTCCAACACGGCAAATACCTTGCGTGAGCAAGCTTCGGAAATGTTAGCACGTGTGCAAGTGTTTGATTTGGGTCAGACTAAAGGTTCGCTTAAATTACTGCCTTAATTGAGTAGTCAATCATCTAGTTATCAGCCGACTCGTTGTGTTTACAGTGCATGAGATGCGCATTAAGGTGTCGGCTGACTGTCATTAGACTCGATTGGTTCGGGATAAAGTGCTTGTAAATGTGTCAATAATAAGTTGGGATCTTTTTGTTGTAGTCGCTTAATGGCGCGTACATAATCGTCAATTTCAACCTGTCCCTGTTTGCTCAATTTATAAAATAGGCGACGATAGTTTTGTTTTGCCAGTAGGGGCTTAAACCAAGGTAAAAACCCTTGTTCACCTTCTAATTCGTTAATGTAAGCCAATACTTGATCGGTAGCCGCTTTTTGCCATTGTACATCCCATAGATGATACGCATAGCCTATTAATAGGGCTAAGGCGGCACCAGCGACAAAGCCCCAAATCATTTTGCCCAAATTAAGTCCAATAGCAGCTCCGGCCAATAGAATGAGCACAGTGATCGGGATAATAAAGAAGTTGAGGTCTTTCCCTGCCCTTAATTGAATCAACTGTTGTTGCGCATCTAAACGGTTAAGTTCTACGGATGCGAGCTTTGTGAGCAATTCATTAACATTGGGTGGAGTTGGTTTTTTTGTGTGCATAACCTAAACCTTCCCTGGTTTGGCGTATTGAGGACAATCAATGCTGGTGAATTCATTGGTTTCTAAGCAGAGTGCGGTCAGTGCTTTACCCCATAAACAGCCACTATCTAAACACACCGCGTTAGGGTGTGGTGCTAGGTGGGTGTCTTTACTGAGTGTCGACCAATGACCAAATAAAATTCTTCCACAACTATCGTCAAGGCGAGGCCAACTAAACCAGGGCGCATAACCAGCAGGCGCTTGATCGGGCGATAGCTTATGTTTGAACTCAAGGCGACCGTCTGCTTGACACAAGCGCATGCGTGCGAAGTTATTAATGGCATAACGCAGCTGGGCGATTTCGCTGTCAGCTTCACTTTCATGCGCAGGCTCGTTGCCATACAGGTGTTGATGTACAAAAACTTGCCAATCATCGGCTTGTAAACGTTGCTCGATAGCCTTAGCCATGCATTTCGCCTGTGCTAATGACCATTGAGGTACGATACCAGCATGAACTAAGGTGGTGTTCACATCGTTCAAACGAATTAGTAGGGGACGGTGACGTAGCCAGTCGAGCAGAACATTTCGGTCAGGAGCTTTCAGGATGGGTATCAGTGTGTCGCTTTTTTTATGATAGCGCTCATTGCCGGTGGCGACGGCGAGCAAATGTAAATCGTGATTACCCAGTACGCTCGTGACATTCGGTGTGTGTGCAGCCCAACGCAAGCAGTCGAGTGACTGCGGACCTCGATTAATAATGTCGCCTAATAGATAAACCTGATCCACGCCCTCGCGAAAGCCAACCTTCGCCAGCAATGCTTCCAAACTGGCAAAGCAGCCTTGTAAGTCGCCAATCACATAGCGTTTCGCGGAAACCGACATTAATGCAACGTCCTGGGAATACTTAATAAGAAAGGCGCAATGGGCGCACGATAGGCGTGACCCTGTGCATCCTCAAACACATAGTAACCTTCCATTTGACCATAGGGTGTGGCAATTTGCGCACCAGAAGCGTAGACAAACCCCTCATTGGCAGCAAGAGTGGGTTGCTGACCGACCACGCCCGAGCCTTGTACCACTTCAACCTTTTGGTTATCGTCGGTAATTTGCCAGTAGCGACGACGCAGCGTCATGGCTTGCTCACCTTTATTGATGATGGTGATTTGATAGGCAAAAGTGTAACGATGTTGCATGGGAATCGATTGTTCGGGTAAGTAGTGGGTTTCTACCTCAATCCGAATCGGTGCAAGGGGAAGATACTGGTCACTCATTGAGACTGAGACTCCTGAACATAACAATCGCTAAGACGCACAAAGTCCGCAACGCTTAATACTTCGGCACGTAACCCAGGGTTGATGTTACAAGCTTCAATTTGCTCGGCACTTAGCCATCCTTTAAGGTTGTTGCGCAGGGTTTTACGGCGCATAGAAAAGGACTGTTTGACGATTTGTGCAAAGGTGGCTTCGCTGGAAGCCATAAAGGGTAATTCACGATAAGGCACACATCGCACTACCGCCGAATCGACTTTCGGTGGCGGATCGAAGGCTTCAGGTCCGATGTGAAACAGGTCATCAATGGCGCAGTAGTATTGCGCCATCACGCTTAGGCGACCATAGTGTTCACCATCGGGTTCACTGGCTAGGCGTTGTACCACTTCTTTTTGTAACATAAAGTGCATATCCGTGATGCTGTCACGCGCTTCTAAGAGTTTGAAAATCAGTGGGGTGGAAATGTTGTAAGGCAAATTGCCGACCACGCGTAATGGGTTGGCAATCACCGCGTAATCGACCGTCAAAGCGTCTTGATGCACGATGGTGAAATGCGCTCGATTGCCATAGCGTTTGTTGAGGGTGGGAATCAGATCATTGTCGATTTCCACCACCGTAAACGCCGACACTTGGTCAATTAGGCGGTCGGTGAGTGCGCCTTCACCTGGGCCTATTTCGAGCATGACATCATTTTTTTGCGGCGCAATGGCGTGAGTTATGCGCTCTAGTACCGATTGGTCGTGCAGGAAGTGTTGACCGAAGCGTTTTTTATGTTGATGGCTCATGCGGTTGTTGCCTTTGCACGTTGTTGTGCCATGTTAATGGCTGTTTCGATGGCGTAAATAAAGCTACTGACTTCTGCTTTGCCTGTGCCAGCCAAATCGAGTGCAGTGCCGTGATCGACACTGGTACGCACAAAGGGCAAACCGAGCGTAATATTGACGGCATTGCCAAAGCCGACGTGTTTCAGCACGCTTAGCCCTTGGTCGTGGTACATGCTGAGCACCGCATCGGTGCGCGCTAGGTAGGGTGGCGTAAAGAGGGTGTCGGCGGGCAAGGGATTCGAAACTTGCCAGCCTTGAGTTTGCGCCCAGCGACAAACAGGTTCAATCACTTCAATTTCTTCACGTCCCAAGTAACCACCTTCGCCAGCATGAGGGTTGAGTCCAGATATCAGAATACGGGGTTGCTCGATAGCAAAATCATGCTGCAAACTGCGATGTAAGATGGTTAGAACTGTCTTGAGGCTAGGTTGCGTAATGGCATCGGCTACGGCACGCAAGGGCAGGTGAGTAGTGGCGAGCGCGACACGCAAGCTGGGGCAAGCCAGCATCATCACCACCGGCACATTGCCCGCTTTTTCGGCTAACCATTCGGTGTGACCGGTAAAGGGAATGCCAGCATCGTTAATCACGCCTTTATGCACAGGACCTGTAACGAGCGCTTGAAAGTGCCCCTGTGTTAGTCCATCGACCGCCATTTGTAAGGTCGCTAATACATAAGCAGCATTAGCTGGGTTAAGTTGACCTGTGTTGCATTCAGTCGCTAAAGAAACAGGCAATACCGTGGCTTCGCCAGCAAAGCTGGTTGTGGCTGGTTGATTGCCATCAAAGGGGAGTATGCGAATCGCTTTTCCTAGCTGTTTGGCTCTGGCACGCAACAGGTCAGGGTCAACGACCATTACCAGTTGGTGTGTCCAGTCTTGTTGAGCTAATTCAACGGCCAAATCGACACCAATACCCGCAGGTTCACCTGGGGTAATAGCAATGCGTAATACAGATTCTGTCATGACGTTAGTTGGCGTCGCGTTTGTATTCAGGCGCAAGCACATTGACATAGGCTTCATCACGCACGCGACGTAACCATTGCTCATAAAGGCTATTTCCTTTTTGCTGACGCAAAACGCGAACCGCCTGTTGTTCAACATCGGCAGGAATGCTTGTGTTGCTATTTTTTTCGATGCTATTAACCTTGACAATATGAAAACCCAACCCACTTTGTACCGGTTCACTGATGTTACCTTCACCTAGCCCAACAATGGTGTCTTCTAAAAAGCCCGGTAATTCTGATGTTTCTAGCCAGCCCAAATCGCCACCAGATAGCGCCTTAGAGTCGGCTGAGTAACGAATGGCTAGCTGAGCGAAATCTTCACCATTTTTAAGGTTTTGCCATACCATCTTGGCTTTGTCGCGTGTAGCGGATATTTGCTCGGGCGTGGGCGATTCTGGCAAGGCAATCAGCAAATGCTGCACTTTATAGCGCGTATTGTTGCCCGTGTTGCCGAGTTTGCGGTTAACAAAGTTTTTTACTTCCTCGGGCGTGACACGAATACGTTGCACCACTTCTTGGTTGCGTAATTCTTCAATCGACAGTTCATCACGCACTGAATCGCGCAAACGGGTAAAACTACCTGGTTCTTGCGTTTCTAAGCGTTGGCGCAGGCTAATCAAATCGAGGTTGTTTTGCTGGGCAATGGCTTGTAAGCGTTCGTTCACTTCTTCATCGCGAATACGAATACCTAACTGGCTGGCTAAATCTTCTTGTGCTTGTTTTAGAATCATTTGTTCCAGCACTTGCTTGTAAAGCTCTTGTGCGGGTGGCAGTTTCACGCCTTGTGCGGATAGGTTGCGCACAATATTACGGCTTTCGTTCATCAGCTCTGATTCGGTAATGACAGTGCGATTGACAATGGCAATGCTGCGATCGAGTAATTCATCTGCCCATGTGAGTGAAGCAAATAGGTTACTCATTAATAGCGCAGAGAGTGTCAATAAATTGGGAGTATTCATGCGGTCTTAGCCTCATTCAAAATAAAGTCGGGAATCAATACGATTATCGGCTTTGCTACCGAAGGTGGTGAGTCCCTTGAAAATAAATGCAAAGCGAATAATATCATCCTGCACTTGGTTAATGTATTGGTTCTTTTCCCAGATTAACTGGCTTGCCCAGCAACAACTATCGTATTGTATCGCATGTAAAGAACTTCTGACTTGTTCGCTGGTGTTATTGTAGTTCACAAAATGAAGACTACTGAATTCTCCGTTGTAGCGAAATTTACCGCCTAGTGTTGTTTGTTCATCTTGCGGTGCTGTAATTGGGTTGCGTAGGCGATGTCGTAAAACAAAGCGATTATCATGGCTGCTCAAGTATTGTATGCTGGCATCTTCTTGCACCATTGTTTTGCTGTTTCTGTCTAATTGTTGCGTCAAACTGAGTCTCCAAGGACCATGAATCAACGCAGCCGTTGCAATGAGGTCAGAGAAGTCGCTGCTATTGATTGCATTCAATGAATTTGTAGGGTTGGTTGCTAGTTGAACCTTTCTGTGTTGAAAGTAACTAATTTGCCCGATACCAAGTTCTAAAAACTCTTTGCCCGTCTCGTAAAATAGGCGACTAAATAATCCAGTTGTGATTTGGTTAGTATCACCGATACGATCTAATCCAGTGAAACGATTGTCAGCAAATAATTGCAAATAGTCGAAATTCCGTAACATAGTATCAAAAACAGGGAATTGTGACTGATCTTGTGAGGGAACATAAAGATATTTAACACGCGGTTCAAGTGTATGCACATAATTGTTTTTAAGCAGTGTAATCGGCTTTTCAAAAGTTAATCCAGCATCAAGGCTTGCTAACGGAAGTACGCGCGATAGACTGTTATTGCTATTATCACTGAGTTCGTATTGTGTCATGAGAAGTTGAGTTTTGCCACGCAAAAAACCATAGGGTTTCCACAGATCAAACCCAACTGTTGGCGCTAAGTGAAAGCGATTGCCGACTGGAAAAGGAGACCGAGCTTCTGGAATGGTAAAGTGATTGAACTCTGTGTTTAAGATCGTAAAGAAAACACTATTTTGCGGTGCATTTCTATAATGGTAACTGATACTAGGAAAACTAGAATAATAGGGTTGACCGTAGAGTAGTTTTTTAAAGTTTTGAAAGTTGACTGAGAGGCTTTGGCGCTCCCAGTTTTTGCTTAGGTTAAGAGTTCGGGGTAAATACAGCTGATAGCGTAAAAATCGATTAGTGAGTTGGATCTCTCGGTAAAAAGCTTCATCAGAGACATCTTGTAGGTTCCAGTTTAGGTTCCATTGGTTAGGCATTGGGTGTGAGGCTGACCAGACAAGCCGATAGCGTTCGTTTTTGCTCACAGCATCATTGATGTAGGTGGTGTCTAATTGTCCCTTTTGTTGTCTAAACCAATAACGAAACTCATTATCTAACGCCAGTCCACGATTACCCATTTGTACAAGAGTCAAGGTATCATCCATATTAGGGGCAATATTAAAATAGTAAGGAACCCTAATAACTGTTTGAGCATTGTTGCTGGTTGTTTTTGTACCAAAGTAGGTTGCAAAACTGGGCACGAGAAATCCCGATGCTCTATCGGCAGTACTAAACTGAAATTTGGGGAAGTAAAATACGGGAACATTATGGAAACGAAGTACAGCATGGTCGCCTGTAGCCAGTTTGGCTTTGTCATCCACAACAAGCTTATCAAAAGACATCCACCAAGACTCTTCACCGATTGGGCAGCCCGTGTAGCGCAGTTTATGGAAGGCAACTTGTTCATTGTTTTGCGTCACTAGCGCACTGTCGGCAGTTCCCCATGCCTTATTTTCAAGCAGTTGATAGTTGAGTTTTTCTAACTGAGTGGTTTGGTACTTTTCGTCATGCTCGGCACTTTCTGCTGTTGCTAGGTATTGCTTGTTTTGGATGCGTACATGACCAAATGCATAGGCTTTATCTGTTTCTTGATGATAACGAATTAAATCGGCGTTGAGTTTTTTATCAGACAAGGTAACACTGGCATTGCCAGAAAGCGTGAACAAATCGCTGTTGGGATGGTTTAATTGTTCACCAACCAGTTCTTTTTGTCCCGCGGACAGTTGCCAACTATCTGGCGCAAATAGCCAAGCATAGCGACAGACATCCTCAGCGTAAGCTGCAGAGAAGCTGGCACTCGTTAACATTAAGCTAGCGATTAGACGAGAAAAGGACAACATCAACTTGTCAATGGCGTGATAAAACGAGTATTTTATCAGGCAATGACGGCTTAGGGAGAAATTATGCAAGATATTCGCGCGCAGGCGATGCAAGAATGGTTGGCAGGACAAGCCGCTTGGCGAGAAGGTCAGCTCACACCATTAATGGGAGATGCCAGTTTTAGGCGTTATTTTCGTTGGCAAGGTGCTGATGAAACGACAGCTATGTTGATGGATGCTCCGCCACCACAGGAAGATGTGCGTCCGTTTTTGCAGGTGCGTGAAGCAATGGCGAGTTTGTCGGTGTCGGTACCTGCTTGCTACGCACGGTCGATAGAACAAGGATTTTTGCTCCTTGAAGATTTTGGTGATCTCACCTTAGCAAAAGCGGTCGCCACCAGTGATGAAGCGCGTATTGATGACTTATACCGACAAGCGCTGACGCAATTGTCTGCATGGCAAAAACATCAGCAACAACCTGTGGTTGCACAAACCTTACCCGCTTATGATGCGTCTTTGTTGGTGCGCGAAATGCAGCTCTTGCCCGATTGGTTGTTGAAAGTGCATTGTGATGCGCCTATGTCTTCGTTTGAACAGAGTGAGTGGCAACAATGGTTACGTTTATTGAGTGGCAGTGCCTTAACACAACCGCAAGTGCTGGTGCATCGGGACTATCACAGCCGTAATTTAATGGTAACTGATGACGGTCGTTTGGGTGTGATTGATTTTCAAGATGCGGTGCGTGGTGCCTTAACTTATGATGCCGTTTCTCTATTGCGTGATGCCTACCTGCGTTATGATGAAGCCCAAGTAAGCGAATGGTTACGCTTTTATTTCTTGGCGTTGGTTGCAGTGGGTAAGTTCAGCAAAGACGAATGGGATGGGTTTGTGCGTGCCTTCGATTGGATGGGCGTGCAACGTCACTTAAAAGTATTGGGTATTTTTGCTCGTCTGTATCATCGAGATGGAAAAGGGGCTTACCTAAAAGACATGCCGCTTGTGCTGAATTACGTGTTAAGCGTGGCCAGTCGCTATGCTGAACTATCGAACTTGGCCGATTGGCTTGAAAAGCGTGTGGGAGACAGATTGCTTTGAAAGCGATGATTTTAGCCGCCGGCAGGGGTGAGCGCATGCGACCTTTAACCGATAATACGCCTAAGCCTTTATTAATGGTCGGAGGTAAGCCATTAATCGTTTGGCACTTAGAAGCCTTGGCGCGTGCGGGTATTCAAGAAGTCATTATCAACCATGCTTGGTTAGGTGAACAGATCCCGCACACCTTGGGTGATGGAAGTCGTTGGGGGGTGAAGATTGATTACTCGGCTGAGGGCGAGCTGGGTTTAGAAACAGGTGGTGGTATTTTCAATGCTTTACCTCTGCTCGGTGATGCGCCTTTTTTGCTCATTAATGGTGATGTGTTTACGGATATGGATTACACTGTCTTGATAAAGCGGGGTTTGGCAACAGATATGCTGGCGCATCTGTGTTTGGTGGATAATCCAGAGCATCACCCTAAGGGAGATTTTAGGCTAACGAATTCGGGTAGGGTCATCGATCAACCCAGTCTAACCTTTGCGGGCGTGTCGTTAATTTCGCCCCAGCTATTTGTTGGCTGTCAGGCGGGTAAATTTCCGTTAGCACCTTTATTGCGCCAAGCGATGCAAGTAGGTTGTGTTACGGGAGAAAAACACGCGGGTTTTTGGCTGGATGTAGGAACGGTGCAGCGGTTACAATACTTGGAAGATTATTTATCAAAGGATACACATTGATGCTCATGCTTATTTCCCCAGCTAAAGCGCTGGATATGACATCGCCTGCGCCCGTGGCTGCTGCGACTCAGTGTGATTTTTTAGATCAGTCTCAGATGTTAATTGATGAGTTGCGTGGCTTGTCGGTCGAGGATGTGTCTCAGTTGATGGACTTGTCAGCGAAATTGAGTGAGTTGAATGTGCAGCGTTACCGCGATTTTCAGCTGCCTTTTTCTGTCACTAATGCTAAGCAAGCCGTGTTTTCCTTTAATGGTGATGTGTATGAGGGCTTGTCGGCACACACGCTCACCGAGTCTCAAATTCGCTGGTTGCAAGATCATCTGCGTATTTTATCTGGCTTGTATGGCTTATTGCGTCCTTTAGATTACATGCAGCCCTATCGGTTAGAAATGGGCACCAGTTTTGCCAATACATGCGGTAAAAATCTCTACGCTTTTTGGGGAGATAGGTTAACGCAAACGGTGAATAGCTTGTTGGCACAACAAGCCACCCCCGTATTGGTAAATTTGGCTTCGACCGAGTATTTTTCAGCGATTCAAGCCAAAGCCATTCAAGCACCGATTATTACGCCCGTGTTTCAGGATGAAAAAGCAGGTAAATATAAAATCATCAGTTTTTACGCCAAAAAAGCGCGTGGCTTAATGGTACGTTACGCGACAGAGCAGGCAGTTGAAGATGTGCAGGCGCTTAAAGGATTTAACCTTGCAGGCTATGCTTATGCCCCCGAGGTTTCGACCGAAACCCAATGGGTGTTCCGTCGTGGGGAAGGTGTGGTGGCATGAGCGAAGCCCCCACTAAAAAAGTCAAAGAAAGCAAAACGCCACGCGCTTTTTTAGCCCCTGATATTGCTGATTATTGTGAAGCTCATTGCTCTGCTGAGTCGACCGAGCTAAATGCTCTAGCGGCATTTACTGCCGAAAAACGAGCGGATTATCAAGTTAATTTGTCGGGGCGCAGTGTCGGGCAGCTGCTTAAATTGTTGGTCGCTACAGCGCAAGCAAAACGCGTGTTGGATATTGGTACCTTTACTGGATATTCTGCTTTAGCCATGGCAGAGGGTACCCCAGACGATGGTCATGTTGTGACGCTCGATGCCAATCCACTCAGTCAAGATTTCGCCGCCCCTTTTTTAGCCCAAAGTCCGCACGGTCATAAGGTTACTTGTATCACTTGCTTTGCCCATGAATGGTTAGCCGAACAAGCTGATGCCAGTTTCGACTTTATTTTTTTAGATGCCGATAAGCATCGCTATCCCGATTATTTAATGAGCTGTTGGCGCTTGTTGTCTGTGGGTGGGCTGTTGGTGGCCGATAATATTTTGTGGGGTGGTCATGTGACCAGAGAACAACGCTCTAGTCGAGCGGATGCCGTGGATGAATTTAATCGTTTAGCCAGCCAATTACCCGATGCGGTGGCGGTTTGTTTACCGCTAAGAGATGGTTTAATGCTACTTCGCAAAGCCAATCATCCGAGTGTCTGAAATCGGGTGTATTCACTGGCTTGTCATGCAATCTTCATAAAAATCCGTTAAGATGACGTTCATGGAAATACAAACGTCACACTGGGTCACGCTGATCCAAATTATTCTGTTGTTGGCAATCAATGCCTTCTTCGTTGCAGCTGAATTCGCTTTGGTTAAAGCGAAGCAAGTTCGGCTTAATCAGCTTGCTGATCAAAGTGCGACAGGTCGCTTGACTTATCAAATACATCAAAACATCGAGCCTTATCTGGCTGCCTGTCAGCTAGGTATTACCATGACATCCTTAGGCTTGGGTTGGGTGGGTGAACCTTTCGTTGCCGCCTTAATTGAACCCGTGTTTGTCATGATGGCTCTACCAGCCGAAATCATGCATACAGTGGCATTTTTAATTGGCTTTATTATTTTCTCGGCGTTGCATATTGTTATTGGTGAACAAGTACCGAAGAACCTTGCCATTCGCGTACCAGAACCCGTTGCCTTGTGGGTGGCTTGGCCATTGCGCGGTTTCTTCCTCATGGTCTACCCGCTGTCGCGCGTGTTAGATAAGGTGTCGGCGCTGATTTTGAAAGCTATGGGGGTTCGTCCTGCCAGTCATTTAGAAGTCTTTACCGATGAAGAAATTAAGGGCATTATTGACCAGTCGCGTGCCAGTGGTGAGATGGGTCACCAAAAAGCCGATATGCTCACCAATTTATTTGAAATGGAACATCGTACCGCACGTGAGTTGATGACACCGCGCAATGACATTGATGCACTGGATATTGACCACCCAGCCGAAAGCTTGTTAGCATTGATTTTAGACACACAACATTCACGCTTTCCTGTGGTTGAAGCGGGTTTTACCCAAGTACATGGTATTGTTATCGTTAAAGATTTATACCGTGCTTTATTGACAGGTGACCAACAGCCATGGGCGCATTTGAAAGATTTTTGTCGCCCTGCATTGATGTTGCCTGATAGTTTAAATGCACCTCAGTTGTTCGAGCAAATGCGCAGCAATCAATCGCATTTAGCGATGGTCGTCGATGAATATGGTGAAATTGTTGGTTTAATCACCCTTGAAGACGTACTGGAAGAATTGGTTGGTGACATTGGTGATGAGTTGGATGAGCGCCTGGCCGAATATCCGATTGAAGTCACAGAGCAGGGTTGGAAGGCGCACGGATTATCAGATTTAGATGAAGTACATAAGCTAACAGGCTTAATCATTGAGGCTGAATTGCAGGTGCATACATTGTCGGGATTATTTATGGAGCGCTTGGGACGCATGCCTGTAGTGGGTGATGTTTTGCATGAAGGATCGTTGAAACTGACCGTGTTGGCGATGAAAGATCGTCGTGTTGAATCGGTTGCAATTATAACTGTTAATGAAGGTCTAACGAATGTCTGAGCGAGTGCAACTGGACGTCATTCGCGAACGTGATGAGCCGTTATTAACTCAAGTGTTGCCTTTATTAGAGCAAGGGCATTACGATGTCTTGGCTGATATATTGCAATTGGTGCATGAGTCTGATCTGGCAGTATTATTGGAGTCTTTGCCTGCGCATCAACGTTTAAAAGTGTGGGAATTGATTCCTAATTCGGAACAGGGTAATGTGCTTTTGCATTTGCATGATGAGGTTAGGGCGTCACTGATTGCCATCATGCCACATCAGGAGCTGGTTGATGCGCTAGAACCATTAGATGCGGATGATATTGCTTTTGTTCTTGAAGATGTTCCTGAAGCCAAATCTGATGCCGTTTTAGAACAGTTAGACCAAGAAACACGTGCTGATGTTGAAGAATCGCTTAGCTATCCTGAAGGAACGGCAGGTCGCTTGATGCGTTTCGATGCGATTGAGGTGCGAGCTGATATCGATATTTATACTGTTTTACGTTATTTGCGTCGCCATAAAACCTTGCCTGATCAAACCGATGGTTTAATGGTCGTTGATGAAGATGGGTATTATTTGGGTAAATTGCAGCTTTCTACTTTAGTAACACAACCAGGTAGTGCGCGTGTAGAGTCGGTAATGGATGTCAGTGAACAAGCCATTTCAGCCTACATGGAAGAAGACGAAGTGGCGCATTTATTTGATCGTCGCGATTTGGTTTCCGTAGCGGTAGTTGATGCGGCAGGTAAGTTTATTGGGCGTGTTACGGTTGACGATGTGCTAGACGTGATTCGAGGTCAGTCTGAACGAGCCTTAATGGGTATGGCGGGTTTGGATGAAGAAGCGGATATTTTTGCTCCCGTTTTTACCAGTGCCAAACGTCGTGCCTTGTGGCTGGGTATTAACCTGTGTACTGCTTCCTTGGCTGCTTGGGTGATTGGTCAGTTTGAAGCGAGCATTGCCCAGTTAGTGGCATTAGCCATTCTGATGCCAATTGTGGCGAGTATGGGTGGTGTCGCTGGTAGTCAAACCCTGACACTAACGGTGCGTGGTTTGGCGTTAGGGCAGGTTAGTTTGTCGAACATGCGGTGGTTACTGCGTCGTGAATTGGGTGTTGGCTTGCTTAACAGTCTACTCTGGGCAAGCATGATGGGTTTGGTAGCATGGCTCATATTTGAACCAGGTGTTGGTGCGGTTATTGCCGCTGCGCTCACCATTAATATGACGCTGGCTGTTGGTGCTGGGGTGTTCATTCCGATTGTGCTCGACCGCTTGGGTATTGACCCAGCCTTGTCTGCCAGTATGATTCTCATGACCATTACTGATGTGATGGGCTTCTTAACCTTCCTAGGTTTAGCGACGATTTTCTTGTTGTAGTCGTCGTTTTGGTGAAGGCTTCTTCACAGCGTTAATAAAAAGCCCCACTCTCAGAGCGGGGCTTTTTACTGCAGCAAGGTTATTCCTTAACGAGGCTTATTATTTCACGCGGAAAGTGATGCGTCCTTTAGTTAAGTCATAGGGTGTTAATTCTACTTTAACCTTATCGCCCGCTAAAATACGGATATAGTTTTTGCGCATCTTTCCAGAGATATGCGCTAGTACCGAATGACCATTTTCTAAGGTAACACGAAACATGGTGTTTGGTAGTACTTCGCTGACTGTGCCTTCAAATTCGATGACGTCTTCTTTGCTCATTTGCCCAAAGCCGATAAATATAGTAAATATAGCATTATAGACAATAATGGATTGATTTGCACGGTATTTTATCGGTTTTGTAAAAAGTTTGATGTTGTTATGCTTCCCTCTTGTGATGTCGTTGCGTCACTGGCATACTGTTGCGATTGAGTCGAGCAAATAGACAAGGGGGCATTGTGTTAGCAAAACCATGGTTGATCATCGCTGTGATGGCATCGGGCTTGGCGATGACTGGCTGTTCACCTTCGGCACCTTCGGGTACGATTTATAAATCAAATGAGGCGCTTAAACCTCAAGAGGTGCGACTGGCTAAGTTGCTTTCTGTACGTCCGGTGCAAATCGAAACGTCTTCTAACACCAATACGGGAGCTGTTGCTGGTGGGGCTATTGGTGGTGTTGCTGGCTCTCAGATGGGATCTGGGCGCGGCACAGAGGCCGTTTTGGGTGGATTGATTGGTGCAACAGTCGGTGCGATCGCTGGATCAGCAGCGCAAAAAGCGACGAACAAAGAAAATGCAGCTGAGTTGACGGTACAAATGGATGACAATGGACAGATTATGTCGATTGTGCAGGCTGGAGATGAAACGTTTACTGCGGGGCAAGCTGTGAGAGTCTTGATTCAGTCAGGTAAATATCGTGTTGCCCCTTATTAAGATTGATCAAGTAATAAGAGAGAGTTATGCAAATTCAAAAAGAGTGTGATGATACGGCGTTGTTGCAACACTTAGATGCGGTGTTGGCAGAAGTCGGGGGAGCATTAGCGCCTTTCGATCCTTATTTGCATTGGTCGTTGAATCAACGTTGTTGCTTCTTTGAGGAGATTGATGCTAAGTTTGTTCGGGAATATGCGGGCGGTGTGGCGATTATTCGCGTCGAAAAGAGGTTTTATGTAGCCAGACGCTTTTTGCGCACAGGTGGCTGGTTTTGGTCGGCTGTCGCTTTGCTGGATGCTCAAGCTAACAATCACATGCTGATGAGTATGATGGAAGGGACTACTTAATCATACGAACGAAGAGAATGAACCTGAAGCTGGAGCAATCCAGCTTCAATGTTTTTAATGGCTTAGATAACGCGATTAATGGTCGCGAGTAACTTTTCTGGGCTGAAAGGTTTGACGATCCAACCTGTTGCACCTGCTGCTTTACCTTTACCTTTCATGTCGTCTGAAGACTCTGTTGTTAGGCAGATAATAGGCGTCATGCGGTAATTACCCAGCGCGCGCAGCTTTGTGGTTAGTTCGATGCCGTTCATATTTGGCATGTTAATGTCAGTTAAGACCAAATCAAACTGAGTTGCATTGGCTTTGTTTAAGGCATCGACGCCGTCTTCAGCTTCAACCACATCAAATCCAGCGCTTTTTAAGGTCATCGCAACCATTTGGCGCATAGATTTTGAATCGTCAACCGCTAAAATTTTCTTAGCCATTACTTACTCCTAAAAATGATAATTCGTTTTGCAGTGCATCCGATAAATCGGTGAACGCTATTTTTTGTTGTTCGAGTAGGCCGATAATGACCTGCGCGCCTGCAGTATCAATTTTTTCAACTGAGCGCACATTGGCTTTCAGGTTGTCTGTTTGTAGCCAGCTGTCAAAAGCGGTTTGGTCAGTCATGATGCTTTTGTATGTGAGTTCTTCCATGGCTGAGTTACTCCCTAAAGAAATCTATTTTATCAATATCTGTCAAAATTACCATACGACCGTCAATTGAAACCAGTCCTTCAACGAAGACATTTTTGGCTTCGCCATCTTTCTTAGGTGCGGGTTGCAATTCGTCCAAGTTGGCAAACTCGGTGTTGGATACTGAGTCAACAACGATACCGACAACTTTTGTTTTACCGTTATTATCAACACGTAAAACGATAATGACACCTTTATCGGATTCATAGTTGAAGAACATTTTGCGTAAATCAAACACGGGTACCACTGATCCGCGCAAGTTAATGACGCCAAGCGTCCATTCAGGGGTGTTTGGGATAGGTGTGCATCTCTCTACGTCTTTAATTTCTTGAATACGTAAAATATCCACCCCATAAACTTCATTATTCAGAATGAAGGTAAGCAATTGTTTGCTGTTTTCCATTGTCATGCCCTTATTCAACTTCATGCGAGAGTTCAGTGAGATCAAGAATCATGGCAACACGGCCATCTCCCATAATGGTTGCTCCAGAGATACCGTTAACTTTGCGGTAGTTGGTATCTAACGATTTGATCACCACTTGCTGTTGGCTTTCTAAACTATCGACAAACACGCCAAAACGCTTATCACCATTTTCAACGACAACTAATAAACCTTGAGTTAATTCTGTTTTGCCAACGGGACGGTTGAAGAACGTATTTAAGCGTACAATGGGTATATAAACATCGCGTAGGCGATAGAGGTAGGTACCTTTAACGCTCTTGATGTTGTCTTCGGCAGGTAGTACCGATTCAACAATTGAAGCCAATGGGAAAATATAAGTTTCGTCACCTACTTTAGCCAGTTGACCATCCAAAATAGCTAAGGTTAATGGCAGACGGATGGTAAAGATAGAACCTAGGTTTTGTTCGGTTTGAACTTCAATGGTACCGCCCAGTTCACGAATGTTACGACGTACGACATCCATGCCAACGCCACGTCCGGAAATATCCGTTACTTCGTCGGCAGTCGAGAAGCCGGCATGGAAAATGAGATCAATGTTCTCTTTTTCGGTAATCACTTGATGTTCTGTGAGAATACCGGCATCGATGGCTTTTTGACGCACTTTATCCAGTCTAATGCCCGCACCATCATCTTTAATTTGAATAACAATGTTACCACCAGCGTGGAAGGCAGATAAGCGCACTGTACCCTTACGTGCTTTGCCTTTTGCTTCACGGACATCTGGCTTTTCAATACCATGATCAACGGAATTGCGGATAATGTGGACGAGTGGATCGGTGAGTTTTTCTAGGACGGTTTTATCTACTTCGGTGTTTTCACCTTCCATCACCAATTCAATGTCTTTTTCGAGTTTAGCGCTCACATCATGCACAATGCGTGGCATACGGTTAAACGCAAAACTAATCGGCATCATACGAATGGACATGACAGATTCTTGCATGGCACGGGTATGACGCTCAATATCTACTAAGCCTTCTTTCAGCTCATCAGCCCAAGGAGCGTTCAACTGATCAGCAAGTAGACCGAAGCGTGACAACATTGATTGAGCGATAACCAACTCACCGACCATATCGACCATTTGGTCGATTTTACTGATAGAAACACGAATAGAACTTTCTTGTTTTTCACCTGTTGCGACAGCAGCTCGTGGCGCACCATTATTGGTTGCCGTTGGAGCCGTGGCTGGAACAGCTGTTTGTTGAGTTACGGCTGTCGGTGCTTCAGTTGTTACAACAACAGCACTAGTAGCGGTACTAGCTTCAATGGTTACTTCCGTTGGATTATCGCCATTTCGATATATAGGACTGATACTAATATGGCAACTGTCTTCATCAAGCCATTCAAATACCTCATTAATATCGGCCAATTCAACCTCTCCGTCGATGATAATGTTAAATGAGATCAAACAATGTTCTACTTGCAGAGGATTGCCTTCATTGAGCCGTGCTTTGATGTGCGTTCTTTCTGCACCTTCAACACGACTTAGCTCATGAAGTAATTTCAGTAAATCAATACCAGAGGTGAAGTAATCGACACTGGGCGATAAATGAATTTGGTACCCTGTTAACTCAGGCTGAACTGTGGCAGCATTGCTTGTGTTGCTTGTCGCTGCCAAGTTTTGCGTGCCATTGTTCAAAATAGCTTCCAAGCGTTGCTCCATCTCTTTAATTGAAGCCATGTCAATTGGCTGATTATCTTGATAGGCGTCCAAAATAATACGTAATACATCTACAGATTGTAACAGCGCCTCACGGTTTTCTGAGGTGACGTTACGTTTGCCTGAACGCATTTCATCCAGTAATGTTTCTAGAATATGGGTCAGGTGAATGAGTTCGGAAAATCCAAAGGTGCCTGCACCCCCTTTCATTGAGTGGGCAGCACGAAAAATGGTGTTGACTACTTCGGTATCGGGTGTGCCTTCAGGTAGAGTCAGTAGATTAGACTCCATGGCAGCCAACCCCTCAAAACTTTCTTCTAGGTAGGTTTGGCGAAACACCTGCATTAATTCATCCATTCAAGAATCTCCAATGGCTAGCGGAATAAGTGCTCACTTGGTGGTTGTGGCTATTTTGTGTTTTCTGATTGATAAGCAAATCAACCTTACTTTCATTATAACGATTTCTAATCTTAAAACCAGTGTTCTTTATCAATATTATACGCAATGTTAATCCAGTAAAAATGACGTTTTTGTGTTCTTTTCTAGTGGCAAGAGTGCGTAGAACTTAATTAGCCTCACATATCTAGCGACCAAGTTAGGAATTTTTTAAGCCGATTAGACAGTTAAAGTCTCTATTAAGTCGCAAATGATTGACTAAAGCAACCATCGACCAAGTGAAAGCGAGAGGAGCAACGTTGGGCTAGTTTCATATCGTGAGTGACAATTAAAAAGGAAATGCCTTCTGTTTGATTAATGTGCTCTAGTAGCTTGAAAATGTCATCGGCTGAGTGGGTATCTAGATTGCCAGTTGGCTCATCGGCTAGAACTAACGGCGGATTAAGCATCAGTGCGCGTGCAATTGCAACCCGCTGTTGCATACCGCCAGAGAGTTCATTAGGTTTTTTTTGTGTCGCGCTTGCTAAACCAACGGCGTTGAGTAGTTGTTGAGCACGCTTTTCTGCTTTATTTTTTTCTAATTGTTGATGAATAATGGATGGCATCATTACGTTTTCCAGCGCATTAAAGGCGGGTAGTAAATGATGGAACTGAAATACGAAGCCAATATTTAAACCACGCAATTTGGTGAGTTGGTCATCACTGATATGTTGAGTGCTTTGCCCAGCTATCATCAACTCGCCAGAAGTAGGGGGTTCTAGCAGTCCGATAATATTAAGCAAGGTTGATTTTCCTGAACCTGAGGGGCCTGTCAGGGCGCTGAAGCTGCCAGCTGATAACTCAATATCTATGCCATGTAAAATTTCGGTTTCAATGCTGGTACCGATATTGTAGGATTTACGAATTTGTTTGAGCTGTAAAATAGGATTCATGGATTAACTCCGAATCGCTTGAACGGGATCCATGCGGGCAGCTCTGCGAGCCGGTAGTAATGCAGCCAAAATGCCTACTAGCATGGCAACAATGCTGGCCATGACCACTAAATTTGGATCAAGTTGAGCGGTAAACATCATGCTGCCATCGGGAGATTTGTATATTGTTGCAAATAGAGTGAGTAGTCCAAAAGCTAGAGAGACACCCATCAGTGAACCTAGACTGCCAAATATAGCGCCTTGCATAAGAAAAATACGTAATACCTGTTGCTGTGTCGCCCCCATGGCACGCAAGATGCCAATTTCTTTTTGTTTTTGCACCACCGAGACCACCAACACGCTGGCAATGCCTAGTGCGACAATAATGACAACAAACACACGAATGAGGCTATTGGTGACGGTTTGATTAGAGAGGGCGTTGAGCAATCCAGAGTTTGTTTCCATCCAAGATTCGACTAATAATCCTGTTTGCTTGCTCAATCGTTGTGCCAGCAATTTTGCACCAAATAAGTCGTGTACTGTTAAGTCTATTGAGGAAACACCGCCAGGGATGTTGAGTAGGCTTTGAGCGAGTCGCAATTGCGTGAATACCCAACGTTTATTCAGGTCTTTGTTGTTAATGTCGAACAAACCTACGATGGTTAAGTTTTGCATCACGCCAACTTCATTGACGATTTGAATGCGGTCGCCCAAACCAACGCCTAAGTCTTTTGCTAATTCTGTGCCTATCACTGTTTGTTCACTGCTGACATCGAAGCGTCCTTTCACCAGATAGCGATTCATGTCAACCACCTTCAGGTAGTTTTCTGACACAATGCCCATTAGCACCACTGATTTACTGGCGAGATTGTTACGCGCAAATACGGGGCCAGTAGCCAATGGAGATACTGCCTTGATGCCAGGCGTTGTGCGAGCCAGCTGCGCAAAACTTTCCCATTGATCAATGCTGCGTAAGCGTTGACCGCGTTGTTGAATCAGAGCTGCAGTGAGTGTCTCAGATTGATTCAGTCTTAACACAACTTCTTCGGCAGGGCGCATCACAATATGTGCTTGTGAAGAGAGTACTCGGTCAATAATCGTGCCTTGAAGTTGGTTGATCAATTGAGTCAGGAAAATAATGATGGCAACACCACCCGTAACACCGGCGAGGATGAGCCATGACTGCATGCGACCTTCTTTAAGGAAACGAATTGCCAATAACCATTCAAATGCCAGCGACATAGGGGTGTCCGTTTAGGGTTGTAGTGTGGGTGAACGTGCCTTGATCTGAACACGAGCTCCCAAAGGAATGTCTGCTTGTGTCACCAACCAGTCACCCGCCGTCACGCCGTTGAGAATTTGGCTGTTACCTATCCCTTTAATGCCTAGTGTTACGGGTTGTTTGACGGTTTGACCTTGTTCTACTTTCATCACCCAAGGAGATTGACTGGCGGCGTCACGAATAGCGTCACTCGGTACAATTAGGGTGTTAGTTGCTTGCCCCGTTATCATCTCAATACTAACTGTCATATCGGGGCGTAAGAAGGTGGGGGGTGTTCGACAATAAGACGAATATTGACCGTAGCACGATTGGGATCAATGCTAGGATAAATTAACGCCAGCTTAGCCTCAAAAGGCTGTTGAGGATAGGCATCAGCAATGACTTTTGCGGTTTGGTTGGTTGCCAAAAATCGCATACTCTTTTCGTCGATGGGTGCTTCAATACGCGTTTCGCCGTTACTGGCCAAAATCAGTAAAGGCTTGCCTGGTTGTACCGTAGCACCAACTTCAACCAGTCGTTGTAATAGAACCGCAGCACTGGGGGCACGAATGTTCAGTTGAGATTGTTTCGCTTGAGCCACAGCTAATGCAGCTTGCGCTTGTGCTAAACGACTTTGCAGTAATTGCGTGCTGGTGCCATTACTTTGCGTTGCTTGCCATTGTTTGAGAGCAGCTTCGTAAGCTTTTTGGTTAATGTCGAGTGTTTTTCTAGCACTGTCTAGACTAGATTTAGAGGACAGGTTTTGTTGCTGTAAGCTAGCATAGCGATGATATTCCGCTTCTGCTAAGGTTAGGTTGGCTTTGGCTTGAGCAAGATTATTTTCTGCTAGTGGGCGAGTGAGCTGAGTTAGTTCTTGTAGACGCTGTTCTGCTTCACGTAGATTGGCTTGTGCTTGAAGCAGGTTGGCATCGACGCTGGCATCACTTAATGAGATGAGCAGTTGATCTTTGCTAAGATTCTCGCTTTCATGTACATAAATCTGTGCAACTTGAGCGGTAACCAAGCTAGCTAATTCAATTTTTGCCATGGGTGCCACGCGTCCTGTGGCAACGATAGTTTGGCTAATATCTCCCTGATTAACTTGAATGGCCTCAACCGTTTTAGGCTGCCATTTAAACCAAACAGACAGCGCAATCACAGTAATGATTGCGCCTACAATGATTTTTTTGCTCATGGCAAGTTGTTCGCCTTATTGAGTAGGAATTTTATTCAGCTGCATGACTTGTTTTACTTCTTCCGCTGAAGCATCTAGCTTTAACTCCTGATAGGCTTTAGCCATAATTTGTAATGCACGCTGACTGCTAGCCGTTTGCGGGTAGTTTTCTAACACATATTGCGCCCGTTTAGCGGCTGCTAACCAAGCGGCGCGTTCGACATAAAACTCAGCAACTTGTAACTCGTGACGAGCTAAATTATTACGTAGCCTGACCAAGCGTAGCTTTGCATCATCCGCATATTCGCTATTAGGAAAACGTTGAATTAAGTTCAGGTAATCCTGGTAAGCCTGGCGAATAGGCTCACTGTCACGGCGTGCTGGATCAGAAATATAGCGATCTAAGAAACTACGCGTCGTACTTTCACGAGCCATGCCTTTTAAGTACATGGCATAGGGCAAGCGTGAATGACGTGGATACATGCGAATGAACTCTTCCAGCTCACGTACCGCTGATTGAGGTTCGTTGTTGCGGAAGTAGGCATAAGCTAACTCAAGTGAGGCTTGTTCAGACCATGCGCCATAGGGATAGACAGAACGTAGCTTTTCAAACTCTTTAATGGCTTCATCCCATGAGCTATCATTAAGCGCATTATGACCACGATTAAAATACTCTTCGACGCTGCGAATGGGCTCGACTTCTTTGGTGAATAAAGAACAGCCATTGAGAAATTGAATTGCCAGTAATACCATGGCGATTTTGGTGATCATCCCTTTAGTGGACGAAAAATGAGGAAAATTAGTCATGCAAACCCTTAATGCTGGACAGATGATTTCAAAGAGAGCATCATTCTAGCGCATAAATGATAATGAAGGCAAAAAGATGAGTGAATGGACAAGTCGTGTGCCGCTAGAAATGGGCGGAACGCGTTTAGATGGTGTATTGGGGCAACTGGTTGAGGGCGTCTCGCGAGCAAGGCTAAAGACGTGTATTGAGTCTGGATTAGTAACGGTCAATGGTCAGGTGGTGACGCGAGCGCGTCAAACGATGTTGGGTGGCGAATTCTTGTCGCTTGTGTTGCCTGAACGTGAAATATTGACTTATGAAGCGCAAGACATATCACTGGATGTTATTTATGAAGATGAAGGCGTTTTAGTGATTAATAAGCCAGCTGGTTTGGTTGTACATCCTGGAGCAGGTAATAGTGATGGCACTTTACTAAACGCCTTACTTCATTATGATGAGAGTTTGGCAAGCTTAGTACGTGCAGGCATTGTGCATCGCCTAGATAAAATGACCAGTGGCTTGTTAGTTGTGGCAAAAACCGAGGCGGTTCAGCTCGCTTTAACTGACTTATTAAAGGATCACGATGTGGCGCGTATTTACGATGCTGTTGTGGTGGGGTGTTTGGTGTCTGGCGGTACAATCGAAGCAGGCATTGGGCGACACTCGACGGATCGAACCAAGATGACGGTGAATGATATGACAGGTCGTGATGCGGTAACGCATTATCGCATTGCACAAAAATTTCGCGCTCATACTCATGTACGTTGTCAGTTAGAAACTGGTCGTACGCATCAAATTAGGGTGCACATGGCACATTTGGGGTATCCGCTATTGGGTGATCCTGAATATGGTAAGCGCTTATATTTGCCGCGTGGCATGAGTCAGGAAGTGGGTGATGTGTTGCGTGTTTTTAAGCGCCAAGCACTGCATGCCGCTGAATTATCGTTCGAACATCCCTTAACAGGAGAGTTGATGCAGTTTGAAGCGCCTTTGCCAGATGATATGCAAGGTTTGATTGCCGCTTTGGCGCAAGATACCGCTGAACATCCAATGGATTAAGAAAGGAAGTTGCCATGAAATTTTTAACACCCGACTGGCCAGCACCTAGTAATGTAAAGGCAGTAATGACAACACGCACAGGCGGTCACTCTTTGTCACCTTATGCATCGTTAAATCTAGCGACACATGTAGGAGATGATTTAGACACTGTATTAGCCAATCGCGCATTAGTCGCCCAAGCACTTGCGCTTCCGAGTGAGCCTTGTTGGATTAATCAAGTGCATGGCGTGCGTGTGCTCGATGTCGATACAGAAGCCTGTCTGCCAATCGTTGATGCTGATGGTAGTGCAACGAGTCAAGCAAATAAAGTATTAGCGGTGTTGACAGCCGACTGCTTGCCAGTATTCATTACCAATCGTTCGGGTTCATTTATTATGCTATTGCATGCTGGATGGCGCGGTGTTTCGGATGATATTATCAGCAAGAGTGTGCGTGATTGCAGGCAGCCGAGTAGCGAATTGATGGCTTGGATTGGGCCAGGTATTGGTAAAACCGCTTTTGAATGTGGCGCTGAAGTGCGAGACGAGTTTCTGGCTAATGGTACGGCTTTGTCAGAGCATTTTCAATCTATACCCTCGCAAGAGGATAAGTTTTTCGCTGACTTATCGAGTATGGCGCAGTGGCAATGTCAACAATTAGGGTTGGCGTGGGTTGGAGTATCGAATGAATGTACCTATCTTAACGAGCAAGACTTTTTCTCATTTCGTCGAGAAGGAGTAACTGGTCGTATGGCCAGCTTCATGTGGCTTACGGATTAGCTAAAAGTTATTGCCAGGCTATTAACCTTGCAATAAAGCGTATTCCTCGAAACGACTGATCGCTTCTTGTGTGCCACGTACAACGATGCGATCACCAGCTCTGAGTTCAGTGTTAGGGGAGGGGTTGTCGCCACGAATGCCATCGCGTTTAATGGCTTCAATTTCCACTTCAAGATTAACTGCTAAGACTTCTTCTACCGTTTTACCGACTGCTTTAGCCCCCGAGCTGAGCGTAATGGTATGTAAAATAGTAGGTTGTTGGTCGATGCCAGCTGCTTCGTCACTATCACCAGGATAAAAGCCTTTTAACAGGCTGTAGCGATTTTGACGAATTTGGCGTACCTCGCGTAACACTTCAGTGGGCGGGTAGCCGAGCAACAGCAACACTTGAGATGACAGCATTATACTGGCTTCAAAGGTGTCAGGAATGACTTCGGTTGCGCCAGCATCCATCAGTTGGTTTAAATGTCCTTCATCGCGTGTTCGTACCATAATGCAAACGTCGCGGCGTAATTCTCGTACACGATGTAAAACTTTTAATGAGGCGTGTAAGTCGGAAATACATAATACAACGACTTTTGCGCGATCAATTCCCGCAGCATGAAGGATTTCAGTGCGTGATGAGTCGCCATAGAAAACCAATTCTCCTGCTTCTTTTGCTTCTTGTGTACGAGTAATGTCCATATCTAATGCAACATAAGTCATGCCAGATTTGCGTAAAAAACGTGCCAAGGTTTGCCCAACGCGACCAAAACCGCAAATAATGACATGCTCGTGATAGTGTTTTGTTTGCTCCTGAATAATCATTTCTTGTGCTTGACGGTCTTTGCCATAGGTGTTCTTGAGCAACCGTTTGGCCATAACACCGTTATGTTTAATCAGCAATGGTGAAAGCATCATACTGAAAATGGCTGCAGCCAATAATACCTGACCTTCTAATTCTGGAATCAGCTTTTGATTGAACATAAGTGACAATAAAGCGAAGCCGAACTCGCCACCGTGTGCTAACACAATGGCAGTACGGAAAGCGACGCCACCATTGTTACCGAAGAAATACTCCAAAAATCCGACAATAATTGCTTTCAATAAAATGAGACCGACCATGAGTGCCAGAATGGTACCCAAATGAATCCAAACAACGTGTAGATCGATGAGAATGCCAATGGTGATAAAAAACAAACCAAGTAACACATCTTGGAAGGGACGAATGTCGGACTCTACTTGATGTCGATATTCGGTTTCGGCTAACATCATCCCCGCAACAAAAGCGCCGAGTGCCATGGAAAGTCCAAGGCTGCTGGTAAGTGCGGCTGCGCCAATCGCTACCATTAACACCGTTAGTGTGAAGAGCTCATTTGACTTAGCGCAGGCAACTTCTTTGAATACCCAGCGTAATAGGGTTCGTCCCAAAACCAATAAAATAACAACGGCTAGAATCCCTTTAATCAAGGCGAAAATTAGTTCAGTTCCCATGCTTTGTTCAGCATCGCCACCACTAGCAATGTGTGCTCCTAACACAGGAATAATGATGAGCAATGGAATGGCTGCGAAGTCTTGAAAGAGCAAAATGCCCAGTGCATTACGTCCATGACGGGACTGCATTTCAGCTTGTTCGTTGAGTTGTTTCAGTACAACAGCCGTAGAAGACATGGCTAAGGCTGCACCTGCCAGTAAAGCCACATCCCAGCGTACACCAATCAGATAGGCAAGCAGACCAAATACACTCATAGATAAGGCTACTTGCAACCCACCAAGACCTAAAATGGTACGTTTCATGGTTAGAAATTGTGGAACCGAGAACTCTAAGCCAATAGCAAACAGCATGAATACAATACCAAACTCAGCCAAAAAATGGATGTTCTCTTCATTGGCAATAAGTGCCATGGCATGAGGTCCCATAACGATTCCGACCATAATGTAGCCGATAATCGGTGGTAGATTGATGCGACGAAAAGCAGCAACAACCAGTACAGATGCCAGAAGAATACCGAATATTTCGTAAAGTGCACTATGCATGGGTGTTTTTCCACTCAAAACGCATCGACAAATCGATGGCATATAGATGTTTTGTGATGGCACCAGTCGAAATAAAATCCACCCCTGTTTCTGCCAGTGACGCTAGCTGGTCAAAGGTGACATTGCCTGAAACCTCTAATGGAATTTTACTCTTGTTCATTGCCACTGCCAGATGAATATCAGCCAGTGAAAAATTGTCGAGCATAATGCGATCTAAAGGAAGGGTAAGTGCTGTTGCTAATTCAGTCAGGGATTCAACTTCGGCTTCAATAAAGGTACTGGGAAACTTTTCTTTTGCCTTAATGACAGCGTTGGTTAGTGAGCCTGCAGCCATGATGTGGTTTTCTTTAATTAAAATGGCATCGTAAAGACCAACACGGTGATTAACGCCGCCGCCCACTCTTACTGCATATTTTTGTGCTAAACGCATTCCAGGCAGGGTTTTACGTGTATCAAGTAATTTAGTTTTGCCGTGTGCTGCGAGTTCGGTGGCGTAGCGGTTAGCAGCAGTAGCTGTTCCCATTAGGCTTTGTAGAAAATTCAGTGCGGTTCGCTCGCCTGTTAATAGGCTGCGAGCAGAACCATGCAATTTGCAAATCAGGGTGTTAGCGGCGATGAGCTCACCTTCCTCTACCAACCACTCAATGTGAACTTGCTCGTCTAGTTGAGCAAAGACTTCGTTAAACCAAGTCTGTCCACACATGATGGCTGGTTCACGGCAAATAACACTAGCGCTGGATTGTTGTTTTTGGGCAATTAATTTAACGGATAGATCGCCGCTACCAATATCTTCATTAAGCGCGTTTGCTACCTGTTGACGTAACCAATCTGTGACTTGCATGTGTTTTAGTCTTATAATTTGATCAAAAATAATGTTCATAATTATAACCTTATTCGGGGGAGTAGATGAAGGTTAATTTGGTAACTGGGCTAGTAGAAGGGGTTACATACTATGCCACTGATCAGTGTAATGACCGGCCAGCTGACGTTGAGCCCTGCTTAATTGTTGTTCATGCGATTAGTTTGCCGCCTGGTCAATTCGGTGGTTCTGATGTGATTGAATTTTTTCAAGGAAATTTGCCGTTAGCCTCTCACCCTTATTATCAGCAGTTAGCTGGTGTACGCGTATCTGCGCATTGTTGGATTCGGCGTTGTGGTGAACTGGTGCAATTCGTACCCTTTCATCAGCGTGCATGGCACGCGGGCTTATCGCGTTTTGCGCATCGCACCAATGTGAATGATTTTTCCATTGGCATTGAATTAGAAGGTACAGAAACGGCTAGTTTTACCCAAGCACAATACGCTCAATTAAATACCTTAATTAAGGCGTTGAAAAAGACTTATCCTAGTTTAAAGTTAGCTCCGATTGTTGGTCATAGTGATGTTGCGCCAGTACGTAAAACCGATCCAGGTTTAGGGTTTGATTGGTCTAGGCTGAGTGTATGAGGTGTTCATATGCCAGAACCTCACTAGTTTAATTCCTTTCATCAACTAAAAATGAAAATTGGAAGTCTGAACAAAAGCGAAGCCAATTATTCAGTTTTTCTATAGGCTTTGCAACGGGTTTGTAGTCTGTGCAAAAGTAAAGTGCATGCTATAATGCAGCCAACAAATAATCAGCTACATAGGCATAGCGAGCATTGCTGGCCAAACTTGAACTAAGGATAATTTGAAGATGGACTACACTCAATACCCAGATGCGCGTGGGCATTTTGGACCTTATGGTGGTATTTTTGCGCCAGAAACCCTGATGCAACCCTTAGCAGAGTTAACCGAAGCCTATGCTAAGTATCGTGTAGATCCAGTTTTCTTGACCGAGTTTGAAGCTGATTTACAACATTATGTTGGTCGTCCTACCCCCTTATATCATGCGCAACGCCTCAGTGCTCACCTAGGTGGCGCACAGATTCATTTTAAACGTGAAGACCTTAATCATACGGGCGCACACAAGATCAATAACACCATTGGTCAGGCAATGTTGGCCAAGCGTATGGGTAAAACTCGTATTATTGCTGAAACTGGTGCGGGTCAGCATGGTGTAGCCACAGCAACGGTGGCGGCACGTATGGGGTTAGAGTGTGTGGTTTATATGGGTGCGGAAGATGTGGCACGTCAAGCGCCTAATGTGGCGCGTATGAAGATGCTGGGTGCAACAGTGGTTGCTGTGGAGTCGGGCACCAAAACCTTAAAAGATGCGTTAAATGAAGCCATGCGTGACTGGGTAACGAATGTGGATGACACCTACTACATTATTGGTACGGTAGCAGGTCCTCATCCTTATCCGATGCTGGTACGTGATTTTCAATCGGTCATTGGTCGTGAGACGAAACAGCAATCGTTAACGCAATTAGGGCGTTTGCCTGATGCGATTGTAGCCTGTGTTGGCGGTGGCTCTAATGCGATGGGTTTGTTCTACGACTTCTTGAATGATGATGGTGTCGCCATTTATGGTGTTGAAGCGGGTGGTGATGGCATTGACACGGGACGTCATGCAGCGCCCTTGTGTGCGGGGCGTCCTGGTGTACTGCATGGTAATCGTACCTATTTAATGCAAGATGAGAATGGTCAGATTATTGGTACGCATTCCATTTCTGCGGGGCTGGATTATCCTGGTGTAGGACCCGAGTTGTCTTTCTTAAAAGATACGGGGCGTGCTAACTTTGTTGCCATCACTGACGATGAAGCCATGGAAGGTTTCCGCTTAATGACTCGTATGGAAGGTATTATCCCAGCATTAGAAACCAGTCATGCCATTGCTTACGCCACTAAATTAGCGCCAGAACTGTCTAAGCATCAGCATATTGTGGTGAATTTGTCTGGTCGTGGCGATAAAGATATGAATACCATTGCACGTATTGAAGGATGGGCACTATGAATCGTTTAGAGACTGTTTTTGCTGATACGCGTGCACACAACCGGGCTGCGCTTATTCCTTACATCACGGCTGGCGATCCCTCGCCTCTGCTAACAGTTCCTTTAATGCATACTTTAGTCGATGCGGGCGCTGATGTGATTGAATTGGGTGTGCCTTTCTCTGATCCAATGGCGGATGGTCCTGTTATTCAACGTGCTACCGAGCGTGCCTTAACCTATAACGTAACCATGCGTAATGTGTTAGAGATGGTAATGGATTTTCGTCGCCAAAATCAGCACACGCCAGTGGTGCTGATGGGGTATGCCAATCCTATCGAAGCGATGGGGATTGAACAATTCGCGCGTGAAGCGGCCAGTGCGGGTGTCGATGGCGTGTTAACAGTCGATTATCCGGCGGAAGAAGCACAACCTATTACTGATGCGTTAGCCGAAGTGGGCTTGGCAAATATTTTCTTGGTGTCGCCAACCACGCCTTTTGCGCGTGAGCAAGCTATGTTAAAACAAGCTAGCGGTTTTATTTACTATGTTTCTTTACGTGGTGTTACTGGTGCTGCTCTGTCTGATCTGGACGAAGTTCGTGCCAAAGTAGAAGAGCTTAAAGCGCAAAGTAGTTTACCCGTTGGTGTCGGTTTTGGAATTCGTGATGCGGAAACAGCACAAAAAATGGCTAGTTTTGCTGATGCAGTCGTCATTGGTAGTTCGCTCATCTCAGCGATGGAAGCTGTAGCTGCGCAAGGTGATGCAGCGGTATTGGCTGCCGCGTACGGATTATTGTCACCAATTCGTGCGGTATTACAACGTTAATTCAATACTCCCTTTGAACACATTAGGATAGAACACATGGCAAATTGGTTAGATAAACTAGAAAATAAGCTAACATCGATTATTCGTCGCACGGCTGATCAACGTTCGAGTGTGCCAGAAGGCAAGTGGATTAAGTGTCCAGGCATGGAAGCACCAGTCTATCATGCCGAAATTGAGCGTAATTGTCATGTTTGCCCTAATGGTTCGCACTTGCGCATTGGCGCACGTCGTCGTTTAGCTATTTTTTTAGATCCTGCATCGGGTGTAGAAATTGGAGCTAATGTTGCTCCTGTGGATGCGCTAAAGTTTAGAGATCAGAAAAACTACAAAGATCGTGTTAAAGAAGCCCAACAAAAAACGGGCGAAAAAGATGCGCTCATCGTTGAGCGTGGTAACTTGCATGGTATGCCAGTGGTGGTCGCTGCTTTTGAGTTCGACTTTATGGGCGGCTCGATGGGATCGGTTGTGGGTGAAAAATTCGTGCGTGGCGTCAATGAAGCCATTGCCCATAATTGCCCTTTCATTTGTTTCTCGGCCAGTGGTGGTGCGCGTATGCAAGAGGCTTTGTTTTCACTCATGCAAATGGCAAAAACTTCAGCAGCGTTAGGTCAGTTGCGTGCACGTAAATTGCCGTTTGTGTCGGTATTAACTGACCCGACGATGGGAGGGGTTTCGGCCTCATTTGCCATGTTAGGTGATTTGAATATTGCCGAACCTAATGCGTTAATTGGTTTTGCTGGTCCGCGCGTCATTGAACAAACGGTACGTGAAAAACTACCTGAGGGATTCCAGCGTAGCGAGTTCTTGCAAGAACACGGCGCTATCGATGCCATTGTGGATCGCCGTGAAATGCGTGATGTTTTAGCATCTAAACTGGCGATTTTGATGAAACTGGCTAAGCCTCGTAAAGTGGTCTAATGGTGCAACATTGGTCGCTCAACGAGTGGCTGGCTTTTCAAGAGCAACAGCACAGTCAAGCCATCGATCTGGGATTGGATCGTGTGCGTCAGATGGCGCATCGCTTAGGCTTATTATCACCAACAGCCCTAACGATTACCGTTGCTGGTACTAACGGTAAGGGTTCTTCAACAGCAGCTTTGTCTGCTATTTACACCACCGCAGGTTATCGTACTGGCTGGTATTCTTCTCCGCATTTACTAGATTACAACGAGCGTATCTGTATTGATAATCAACCAGTAAGTGATGCCTTGTTGGTTCAAGCCTTTCAAGCGATTTATGCTCAGCTCGAAGGGCTGACACTCAGCTATTTTGAATGGGGAACGCTGGCAGCGTTATGGTTGTTTAAGCAACAAGCTTGTCAGATTCAAGTGCTGGAAGTGGGCTTGGGTGGTCGTTTGGATGCGGTTAATGTGATCGATGCCGATGCGGCTTTAATTACGCCTATCGATTTGGATCATCAAGCCTGGCTTGGTAACGATCGTGCCAGCATCGCGAAAGAAAAGGCAGGTATTTTGCGTGCGCATCGAGTCGCTGTTTGCTCGGATCCGAATCCTGAAAAGAGTTTGTTAGCATATGCTGATCAGTTAGGTGTGCCTTTATTGCTAATGTCGAAAGACTATCATTATCAGCGGATAGATGCACAAACTTGGCAATGGCAAGGCTTGAATAAAAGGCTGCAATTACCTCAACCTAAACTCCTTGGGGAGTTTCAACTAGCTAATCTTTCGGGCGTTCTGATGCTGGTTCAATTCTTGCAATCAAAGCTGGCTGTTGCCGATGAGCAAATTGCACGGGGATTGCAAGCCATTCAACTGGTTGGGCGTTTAGATTACCGACAATTGACAGGCGCTCACTGGCTTTTTGATGTGGCGCACAACCCCCAATCAATTCGTGCGCTCGCTGATTATTGTGCAACTCATCTGAAATACCAATCTATTAATATGGTGTTTAGTGCTTTGTCTGATAAAGAGATAGCCCCGATGGTGGCACAACTTTCACCCTACATCGATCGTTGGTATGTGGCGGTTCTTTCTAGTCCAAGAGCTGCGAGTCGAGCGCAGTTGCAGCAAGCACTAGCGATGTTGTCAGATGAACAGCTGGTTTGGTGTGATTCGATTGAACAGGCTTGTGAGCGAGCACAGCAACAACCCACAGAGGTGTTAAGGCTGGTGACTGGTTCTTTTGTGACGGTTGAGCATGCTTTACGCTGGTGGCAAAAGCAAATGGTTAATCTGGGTGAAGCATGAAAGCGAATTTGAATGAGGTAGATCCGCTTAGAATTCGTATGATTGGAGCGATTTTTTGGGCGGTGCTGTTAGTTTATTTAATTCCCCAGTGGTTTCAGCACCCTGTCGAGTTTTCGCCCAATGGAATGAAACCTTCTGGTGTTGTTATTGCAAGCACGGATTCTGCACAGGCAACAACGGTTGCTAATAATTCGACGGCGAATGGTATGGCTGAACAACGATCGGAGCTTTATATCGATAAACCCTTAACCACAACGCCACCTCCAGCCGATCCAGCAAGGGTGCACGCCTTGAATCAACCTGTAACGATTAAAGAAGCACAAGTGGATCAACAGGGACGTTTAACCATTGCTTCAGCAGAGCGTCGTTTAGCGATGAGTCCAGCGCCGCCGACAGCAGCGGATGGTCAATATTGGGTGCAAATTGCTACCTACCAAGTTGAAAACATTGCCTTAGAAACGCAGCAAAAAATTCGTGCGCAAGGTTTTATTGGACGCATTATTACGGGAAAAAATAAGAAAGGTCAGATTATTTATTTGTTACGTGTTGGCCCTTATAAATCGCAAGCTGATGCGAACCAAGCCAAGGCAATTATTGATGCAGCACTGAAAACTAAGTCAATGGTTTTGAAAAAGTAGGCACGGATAAAAAATAAATTTTCGTAATCTGTTTGTCATCTAACGCCAGTGTGGGATAATAAACATCCCAAATTTCATTGCGGCTAACAGGTTCTTATGTGCGGTATTATCGGTATCCTTTCGGTTAATGGTGACAATGTCAATCAAGGCATTTATGACGGCTTAACGGTGTTGCAGCATCGCGGTCAAGATGCAGCGGGTATTGTTACGCTTCATAAAGATCGCTTCTATCAGCGTAAAGATAATGGCATGGTAAAAGATGTGTTTCGTACGCGTCACATGCGCGATTTACATGGCTCTATGGGTATTGGTCATGTGCGCTATCCAACCGCTGGAAGTGCTTCTAGTGCTGAAGCTCAGCCTTTCTATGTGAATTCGCCTTATGGTATCGTACTGGCACATAACGGTAATCTGACCAATACGGATGTGCTCAGTCGTGAGTTATACAAAGAAGACTTGCGTCATTTAAACACCAATTCTGATTCAGAAATTTTATTGAATGTCTTTGCCCATGAAATGATGGTGCAGGGTAAAGAACGCGTTACTGAAGATCAGGTTTTTGAAGCCATTGCGCAAGTGCATAAGCGTTGCCGCGGTGGTTATGCGGCTGTTGGGATGATCGCAGGTTTTGGCATGTTCGCCTTCCGTGATCCTTATGGTTTACGCCCAGTGGTATTTGGTGAGCGTACTTTGGCGTCAGGCAAAAAAGATTATATTATCGCCTCGGAAACAGTCGCCGTAGATGTGCTAGAGTTCAAAGTGATTCGCGATTTGGCGCCTGGTGAAGCGATTGTGATTACCGAAGATGGGCGTTTCTTTGCGCACCAGTGTTCCGATAAGCCTGTATTAGCGCCTTGTATTTTTGAGCATGTTTATTTGGCACGTCCCGATTCGGTCATTGACGGTATTTCCGTTTATGAAGCGCGCTTGAATATGGGAGAAAAACTAGCGGCTAAGATTTTGCGCGTTAATCCGCATCATGATATTGATGTGGTGATTCCGATTCCAGATACCAGCCGTACTGCTGCGTTGCAAATGGCCCAGCTTCTGGGTGTGCCTTATCGTGAAGGCTTCATTAAAAACCGTTACATTGGTCGTACGTTTATTATGCCAGGTCAAACTCAGCGTAAGAAATCGGTTCGCCAAAAACTGAACGCCATTGCGCGTGAGTTTGAAGGTAAACACGTATTATTGGTGGATGACTCAATTGTACGCGGAACAACGTCGGCACAAATTGTACAAATGGCGCGCGATTCTGGTGCACGCAAGGTTTCTTTTGCATCAGCATCTCCTGCTGTACGCTATCCTTATGTTTATGGTATCGATATGCCAGCAGCGAGCGAATTGGTTGCTAATAATCGTACAGTAGAAGAAGTTTGCGCGGTTATTGGTGCCGACTGGTTGGTCTATCAAGATTTGGAAGACTTGGAAGTGGCGGTGCGTGAAGCGGGTCAAGGACCAGAAGTATTTGATACTTCTTGCTTTAGTGGTATTTATGTCACGGGTGATGTTTCTGCTAAGTATTTAGCTGGCCTAGCGCAACAGCGTGAAGATTCGGCTAAGAGCAAAGAGATCGAACCCAGTGCGGTAGGATTACACAATGTCGATTAATGATCGTGATTGGAATGATGCAACGCTGGCCATTCGCTTCGGTTATCAGCGCACCGAACAGGGTGAGCACAGCGAAGCGATGTTTTTAACTTCTAGCTTTGTTTATGACAGTGCCGAGCAAGCAGCGGAGCGCTTTTCGGGCAAAGTTCCTGGTAATATTTATTCGCGCTTCACCAATCCCACGGTTGGTGCGTTTGAACGTCGAATTGCCGCCTTAGAGGGTGGTGAACGAGCCGTGGCGACAGGGTCGGGTATGGCTGCGATCTTAACCATGTGCTTGGGCTTATTGAATGCGGGTGATCATGTGGTGTGTTCGCGCAGTGTTTTTGGTGCAACTCAAATTCTATTCGACAAACACTTAAGTCGATTTGGTATTCAAACCACTTTCGTCGATTTGGTCGATACACAAGCTTGGCAAGCAGCAGTTCAGCCGAACACCAAGCTATTTTTCTTAGAAACACCGTCTAACCCTTTGATGGAAGTAGGCGATATTCGTGCTTTGAGCGCAATCAGCAAAGCAGCTGGCGCTTGGTTAGTGGTGGATAATTGTTTATTGACGCCGATGTTACAGAAGCCATTGGCGTTGGGTGCAGATATTGTTATTCACTCTGCCACCAAATTTATTGACGGCCAAGGTCGAGCGTTAGGCGGAGCAATTGTCGGTAATCATCAGTTGCTTGAACCCATTTACGGATTTGTGCGTACTGCCGGTCCCAGTATGAGTCCGTTCAACGCGTGGTTGTTTTTAAAAGGGTTGGAAACCTTAGCAATTCGTATGAAAGCTCACAGCGAACAAGCTTTGTCTATTGCGCAGTGGTTGGTCGAGCATCCTGCGGTAGAGTCAGTTTTCTATCCAGGACTGACGAATCATCCTCAAGCCCAGCTGATTGCAGAGCAACAGCAAGCGGGTGGAGCGGTGTTATCTTTCCGCGTTAAAGGTGCCAGAGCTGAAGCATGGAAGGTGATTGATGCCGTACAAATTTTCTCTCGCTCTGCCAACTTGGGAGATGTGAAAAGTATCATTACCCATCCAGCCACCACAACCCATGGTCGTGTTGCCGAAGCCGATCGTTTGGCAGCAGGTATTACCGAAAATTTAATTCGCTTATCGGTAGGGCTAGAATCACTCGAAGACCTACGCGCCGATTTAGCGCGTGGTTTAGATGCACTGGTTTAACGAGGCAATTTAATTTTTGGCTGTTTCGCATTGGCGCGATAAAGTACCAGAATTTTTCCAATGCTTTGTACTTTTTGCGCACCGCTGGCTGCCAATAAGGCTTCGATCATTGCTTGACGTTGTTCACGATCATCATTGAGTAATTTAACTTTAATCAGCTCATGTGTGTCTAGTGTAAGTGATAGTTCATTTAGTAACGCTTCAGTAACACCTGATGCGCCAACCCAAACAACAGGGCTGAGATGATGCGCGTGTGAACGCAAAAATTTTTGTTGGGCGGTGGTCAACATGTCCGCTAAATCCTTATAATCAAACTAAATACCCCTCTATTGTACAAGACTGGACAGCATGGCACGAACAAAATCTTCACAAAGCTGGTTAAAAGAGCATTTCTCCGACCCTTATTGGCTACAAGCGCAAAAAGAGGGTTATCGTTCGCGCGCCACTTATAAGCTCAAAGAATTGGATGAAAAAGAGCGATTATTAAAACCAGGTATGGTGGTGGCTGACTTAGGTGCTGCGCCAGGTGGCTGGAGTCAGTGGGCAGCAAAGAAAGTCGGTGAACAGGGCTTGGTCGTTGGTCTTGACCTGTTAGCAATCGTTCCCTTGGATGGCTGTATTTTTTTACAAGGCGATTTCCGTGAAGCCGAAGTATTGCAACAATTGCTCACTACCCTGGATCAGCGACCAGTAGATATTATTTTGTCCGATATGGCGCCCAATACCTCAGGAATTCCTGCCGTAGATGTGCCCAGATCCATTTATTTATCTGAGCTGGCGTTAGAATTTGCTGGCTTAGTCTTGAAACCAAACGGTGATTTACTTATAAAAGTATTTCAGGGTTCTGGTTTTGATGCCTTCTTAAAAGATGTCAGAAGCGTCTTTTCTAAGGTACAATTAAAAAAACCTAAAGCGTCGCGAGACAGAAGCGTTGAAGTTTATGTGTTGGCGCGTGGCTATCGTGGCAAAAATCACGATTAATTTTGGAAAGCATGGATGAGTGATTTTATGAAAAACCTGCTGGTGTGGATGATTATGGCGGCAGTGACACTGACGTTGTTCAATCAATTTCAAGGCGAAGAGTCAACGCGAGTGGGTAATCCGCATCGCATTGATTACACCCAGTTTATTCAAGAAGTGAAAGCGGATCGTGTCAGTCGTGTCGATTTGGATGGACGTACCATTCACGGTTTTTACACCAGTGGCGAACATTTCATGACCTTTAATCCTGGTGATCCTGGTTTGGTCGGCGACTTACTCAATCACAATGTGGTCATTACCGCTCCGCCACCCGAGAAGCAAGGTTTGCTCATGCAGATGTTTATTTCTTGGTTCCCGATGCTGTTACTCATTGCAGTGTGGATTTTCTTTATGCGTTCAGCTGGTGGTTTGGGGGGCAAAAACAGCCCTTTCTCGTTCGGTAAGAGTAAAGCACGTATGCAGTCTGAAGATCAAGTCAAGGTAACTTTTGAAGATGTGGCTGGCGCAGACGAAGCAAAAGAAGAAGTGCATGAAGTGGTGGATTTTCTGCGTGATCCTGAAAAATATCGCAAATTAGGCGGTAGTATCCCACGCGGTATTTTGATGGTTGGTCCTCCTGGTACGGGTAAGACGCTGTTAGCGAAAGCCATTGCTGGCGAAGCGAAAGTTCCTTTTTTCACCATTTCTGGTTCAGATTTTGTTGAAATGTTTGTCGGTGTCGGTGCCTCGCGTGTGCGCGACATGTTCGAGCAAGCCAAAGCTCATGCACCTTGTATTATCTTTATCGACGAAATTGATGCGGTAGGCCGTTCTCGTGGTGCTGGTATGGGTGGCGGTAACGATGAGCGCGAACAAACACTTAACCAAATGCTGGTAGAAATGGACGGCTTTGAAGGCAATGAGGGTATTATTGTTATCGCTGCCACCAACCGCCCAGATGTGCTAGATCCAGCTTTATTGCGTCCTGGTCGTTTTGACCGTCAAGTGACAGTTGGATTGCCCGATGTGCGTGGTCGCGAGCAGATTCTCAAAGTACATATGCGTAAAGTGCCATTAGCCGAAGGCGTGAAGCCAGGTGCCATTGCACGTGGAACACCCGGATTTTCGGGCGCGGACTTGGCTAACCTAGTGAATGAAGCGGCCTTGTTTGCCGCGCGTGTTGGCAAGGAAAAGGTCACGCACGAAGACTTTGAAAAAGCGAAAGATAAAATCATCATGGGCGTTGAGCGTAAGTCGATGGTGATGAAAGATGAAGAGAAGAAACTCACCGCTTATCATGAGGCGGGACATGCCATTATTGGTTGGATTGTGCCAGAGCATGATCCTGTTTACAAAGTGAGTATTATTCCACGTGGTCGTGCTTTAGGTGTGACCATGTATTTGCCCGAAGAAGATCGCTATAGCTACTCTAAGCGTCGTTTAGAAAGTCAGCTTTCTAGCTTGTATGGTGGTCGTATTGCCGAAGAAATGATCTTTGGCGCTGATGCGGTGACTACTGGCGCGAGCAATGATATTGAGCGGGCAACTTCTTTAGCGCGCAGTATGGTGATGAAGTGGGGTATGTCTGATAAATTAGGTCCTCAGCTTTATGAAGAAGAAGACAATAGCAATCCATTCCTTGGTGGTGGCATGGCGCGTACCAAAGCCTTGTCGCAAGAAACGGGTAAGTTGATTGATGATGAAATTCACGCCTTAATTGATCGTAACTACAAGCGTGCCGAGCAAATCTTGCGCGATAACTTCGATAAGCTGCATATCATGGGCGAAGCTTTAATGAAGTATGAAACCATTGATGATGAGCAAGTGCGTCAAATTATGGAAGAGGGTCGTTTTCCCGATGCACCTAAGGATTGGAATGAAGATGTTGATCAGCCAATGGATGCGCAGCCCCCAACAGAGGGGGAGGTTATCGCTGATGATGTGGTAGTACAGCCAATTGATGGATCAACGTCAAGCGGTGCCTTGCCAGAGTCAGGTTCAGTGCCTAAGTGGAATTGATAGGCGACTATGCTGATTGATTTTCAAGCAAAACCTTATTGGGTGATGGGGGTGGTGAATATCACCCCCGATTCATTTTCAGATGGTGGTCAATTTTTACAGACAGAACAGGCTGTTGAACATGCTCTGAATTTAATTGCGGAAGGTGCAGATATATTAGATTTGGGTGCCGAGTCGACACGCCCAGGTGCTTTGCCTGTTTCGGTCGAGGAAGAGTTGGCTCGTTTATTGCCCGTAGTGACTGCATTACGTCAGCAAACTCAAATCCCTATTTCGATTGACACCAGTCAGCCAGCCGTCATGCAAGCTTGTTTAGTAGCAGGTGCGAGCATAATTAATGATGTGCGTGCTTTGCAGGTATCTAATGCGGCGGAGGTGCTTCAAGGTCATCCTTTCGTTCCAGTTTGTTTGATGCATATGCAAGGTAGTCCTCAAACGATGCAGCAACAGCCTAGCTATCAATCGGTCGTTGATGAGGTAATTGCCTTTCTACAAACGCGAGTGGAACAATTAAATATTGATCCTTCGCGCATTGTTCTAGATCCTGGTTTTGGTTTTGGCAAAACACTAGAGCAAAATATCACCTTATTTAAAGCTATTCCACAACTGGTTGATTTGGGTTATGCCGTGTTGATTGGTGTTTCCCGTAAAACAATGATTGGTCAATTAACAGGGCAGCAGCACCCACAGCATCGGCTAGTGGGTAGTGTTGCTGCTGCCGTCGAAGCGGTGCGATTGGGTGCAAAAATTATTAGGGTGCATGATGTGCGTGCTACAGTCGATGCATTAGCTGTGACAAGAGCATTGTCTCCTCATTCATTCATTTATTGTTGATAAGAAGGAAAAAAGAATGTCATCAAAAGCAAAAAAACGTTTTTTTGGTACGGACGGTATTCGTGGACGAGTCGGTTCTGAAGGCATGACGCCTGATATGGCACTCAAGCTAGGTTGGGCAGCTGGTATGGTACTTAAACAGGTAAGCAATGCACCTGTGATTATTGGTAAGGATACGCGTATTTCAGGTTATATGTTTGAGTCGGCGCTAGAGGCGGGATTTGCCGCAGCAGGTGTTTCGGTCAAACTGCTTGGACCTATGCCAACACCTGCGATTGCTTACATTGCCACTACCTTTGGTGCAGTGGCGGGTGTGGTGATCAGCGCTTCTCATAATCCTTATTATGATAATGGGATTAAGTTTTTTGATGGTAATGGTCGTAAATTGTCGGATGAGTTAGAGCATGCGATTGAAGCCATGATGGATGAGCCTATGGTGTGTGTGCCGTCTAGCTTATTAGGGCGTGTTTCGCGTATTACTGATGTAGCGGGACGCTATATCGAGTTTTGTAAAAGCACCATGGTACATGGTCATCGCTTGAATGGTCTTAAAATTGTCGTAGACTGTGCTAATGGCGCAACCTATCATGTTGCGCCCCATGTCTTTTCAGAATTAGGTGCAGAAGTGATTACTATTGGTAATGGACCCAATGGGCTTAATATCAACGATGGATTTGGTGCCACTGATCCGGCAGCTTTGCAACGTTCAGTATTACGTGAAAAAGCGGACTTAGGGGTGGCGCTTGATGGTGATGGTGATCGCTTAATTCTCGTCGATCATACGGGAGCGATTCTAGATGGTGATGATATTTTATTCATGATCATGAGTGGTCAAGATGAGCCTGTGAAGGGTATCGTGGGAACCGTGATGAGCAATATGGGTCTTGAAAACTATTGTCGAGAAAAAGGGATTGAGTTTCACCGTACGCCCGTTGGTGACCGCCACGTTATGGAAAAACTGGTGTCTGAAGGTCTGAAATATGGTGCCGAGCCTTCAGGTCACATTTTGTGTTTGGATAAAATTCAAACGGGTGACGGCATTATTGCAGCGCTACAAGTGCTGAGTGTAATGGTGACGCGAAAGGTGGGTCTAAATGCGTTGAAGCAGGGTTTTACTCGCTATCCTCAAGAATTAGTGAATGTTAAATTGACGCGTAAATTGAAGTCAATTGATGATGCGCGTGTTTCAGAAGCGATTAGTGAAGCAGAAACGCAATTAGGTGAGCAGGGCCGTGTATTGATTCGTCTATCGGGTACTGAACCATTGATTCGTATTATGGTTGAAGGTAAGGATGCCGTAATGGTTAAGCAGCTAGTGACCCGTTTGGAAGAGGTGGTTAAAGAAGTTTATGCTTAACGATAAGTTAGCTAACCTATTTATTTTTAAATTAAATTGTTGATCGTTAACGCTTTGGTGTTAATGCCTTCTGCTTGCAATTGACGCCTTTCGCTTGTACACTTGTCAGGTTTTATAGGGAGACGACTATGCGTCAAATGATGGTGGCCGGCAATTGGAAAATGCACGGCTCAGTAGCGTTTACACGCGATATGATTCAAACATTAGCAGCAACAGTAACGGTTAATGAAGCAGTAACTCTGCTGGTATGTCCGCCTATGTTGTACTTAACACAAGCAATTCAAGCGGCATCGAATACTTCATTATCTGTTGGTGCACAAAACTGCGCTCAAATACAAACAACGGGTGCTTATACAGGTGAGGTTTCTGCAACTATGTTGGCAGACGTCGGCTGTCAGTATGTCATTATTGGTCATTCGGAGCGTCGTGCGCTTTATGGTGAAACCGATGCGCTGGTAGCTGAAAAAACCAAAGTCGCTTTAGCTGCTGGTGTTAAACCGATTGTTTGTGTGGGTGAAACATTGGCTGAGCGTGAAGCTGGTCAAGCAGAAACCATTATTGCGACGCAGTTGGATGCGGTCAGTAAGGTGATTGGTGCTGATGGCTGGAGCAATGCGGTTATCGCTTATGAACCCGTATGGGCTATTGGTACGGGTAAAACAGCAACACCTGAACAAGCACAAGAAATTCATGCTTTCATTCGTCAACATTTAGCAAAACTAGATGCTCATGTGGCAAATGCAATAACCATTCTTTATGGTGGCAGCGTGAAGCCAGATAATGCGGTAGCTATTTTTTCTCAGTCTGATGTAGATGGTGGTTTGATTGGTGGTGCGTCACTGAATAGTGATGATTTTGCCAAAATTTATGCGGCCGCTGTGGCTCACTAAGGAAAAAATATGATGCAAGTAATTTTGGTCATTCATGTCTTGCTTTCGTTGTTGCTCATCGGTTTGGTGTTGATTCAACAAGGAAAAGGGGCTGATGCGGGTGCCAGTTTCGGTGGTGGATCATCGCAAAGTGTATTCGGTTCGCGAGGTTCTGCTTCATTTTTGTCACGATTAACTGCTATAATAGCGACTCTCTTCTTTGTGACGAGCCTAACACTGGCTTATTTGTCTACAGAGCAGTCTGAAGGCAACAGCGTGATAAGTACTCCTGATCGCGCCGTGATAACAGACAGCCCAGCGAAGAATGGTGCAACGCAACCCGCGGATGTTCCGGTTCAACCTGGGAAATAACGAAAAAAACGCTTTTTTGCCGACGTGGTGGAATTGGTAGACACGCTACCTTGAGGTGGTAGTGGCGCAAGCTGTGCTGGTTCGAGTCCAGTCGTCGGTACCATATTTAGTTTGAATAAGCGCACAATATTCGGTGTTATTACGGAGGCATTAGTATGCTAGAAAATTACCTGCCTATTCTGGTTTTTATTTTGCTCGGTATTGGTTTCGGTATCGGTCCCATTGCTGCTGGTTGGCTTTTAGCGCCTAATCGTCCTGATAGCGAAAAATTATCACCTTACGAGTGTGGTTTTGAAGCTTTTGAAGATGCGCGTATGAAGTTCGATGTGCGCTTCTACCTAGTCGCTATTCTGTTTATTATTTTCGATTTAGAAATCGCATTTTTATTTCCATGGGCCGTTGTGTTAGACACGATTGGTCTGGAAGGGTTTATTGCAATGGCTATTTTTCTAGCTATCCTTGTGGTTGGTTTCATTTACGAATGGAAAAAAGGAGCCTTGGAATGGGAATAGAAGGCGTTCTTAAAGAAGGTTTCATTACCACATCGGCGGATAAGTTAATCAATTGGGCGCGCACGGGTTCTTTGTGGCCGATGACGTTTGGTTTGGCTTGTTGTGCGGTCGAGATGATGCATGCTGGTGCATCACGTTATGACCTAGATCGCTTTGGTATCATTTTTCGTCCCAGTCCACGCCAATCGGATGTCATGATTGTTGCTGGCACTTTGGTCAATAAAATGGCACCTGCACTGCGTAAGGTTTATGATCAGATGGCAGAGCCTCGCTGGGTAATCTCGATGGGTTCTTGTGCTAACGGTGGTGGTTATTATCATTATTCCTACGCTGTGGTGCGTGGTTGTGATCGTATCGTACCTGTGGATGTCTATGTACCTGGATGTCCACCGACAGCTGAGGCTCTGCTGTATGGCATTATTCAGTTGCAGAACAAGATTAAACGTACTAACACGATTGCACGTTAAGAAATGGCTAGGAAATATACTATGCGTTCGTTGACAGAATTATTAGCCCAGATTCAGCAGGCGTGGCCGGCGGTAGCTGGTGGTGTTTCAGAAGTCGAAGAATTGACAATTGATGTGCCAGCGAGCGATTGGCATGCGATGGCGTTGTATCTGAGGGATCAGCTTGGCTTTGAGCAACTCATTGATTTATGTGGTGTTGACTATGTTACTTATGGTCAGGTGAATTGGGCTACGGATACTGCAGTTAACGCGGGTTTTAGCCGCGGTGTGTTTGATTTTGAAGTTCCCGTTATATCGCAAAGTTCAGCAGATGGAAAACGTTTTGCTGTTGTAGCTCATTTGCTTTCCATTGAGTTTAACCAGCGTTTGCGTGTTAAGGTTTTCTGTGATGATGCGCAGTTTCCGATGGTTGACAGCGTTTGTGATGTCTGGGCGTCAGTGAATTGGTTTGAGCGTGAAGCCTTCGATCTTTATGGAATTGCCTTCAAAGGTCACCCAGACTTGCGTCGTCTCCTAACGGATTATGGTTTTGTGGGTCATCCGTTACGTAAAGACTTTCCGTTGGAAGGTCAGGTTGAAATGCGTTATGACCCAGCGCAAAATCGCGTTATTTACGAACCTGTATCTATTGAAAATCGGGTGAATACACCAAGAGTGATTCGTCCAACTGATCGTTTGGGAGCCGAATAAGATGGCTGAAATTCGTAACTATACACTGAACTTCGGGCCACAGCATCCTTCGGCACATGGCGTGTTGCGCTTGGTGCTAGAGTTGGACGGTGAAACCATTGTTCGTGCTGATCCGCACATTGGTTTGTTGCACCGTGGTACAGAGAAGCTGGCTGAATATAAGCCCTATAATCAATCGATTGGCTACATGGACCGTCTTGATTATGTGTCGATGATGGCGAATGAGCACGCATACGTGATGACCATTGAAAAGCTCATGGGTCTAGAAGTGCCTGAGCGCGCTCAGTACATTCGTGTTATGTTTGATGAAGTAACGCGTATTCTCAATCACTTATTGTGGTTAGGTGCTCATGCGCTCGATATCGGTGCGATGACGGTTTTCCTTTATGCTTTCCGTGAGCGTGAAGACTTGATGGATTGCTATGAAGCGGTATCGGGTGCGCGTATGCATGCAACCTATTATCGTCCAGGTGGTGTCTATCGTGATTTACCCGATAGTATGCCTAAATATGAATACACCCCATTCCGTTCTAAGAAAGATGTGGATCGTTTAAACGAAACCCGTCATGGTTCGATGCTAGATTTCTTACAAGCCTTTACCGAGCGTTTCCCAGCTTATGTTGATGAGTATGAAACGTTATTAACGGACAATCGTATCTGGAAACAACGCACCGTTGATATTGGTATTGTTTCGCCTGAGCGCGCTCTGCAACTTGGTTTTACGGGTCCTATGTTGCGTGGTTCTGGCATTGCTTGGGATTTACGTAAGACACAACCTTATGAAGTTTACGATCGTATGGATTTCGATATCCCTGTTGGTAAAACAGGTGATTCGTATGACCGTTATCTGGTTCGAGTTGCTGAAATGCGCGAGTCAAATAAGATTATTCGTCAGTGTATTGAATGGTTAAGAGCAAATCCAGGTTCAGTGATTACAAAAAACCTGAAAGTGGCAGCGCCTAAGCGCGAACACATGAAAGATAATATGGAAGCCTTAATCCACCACTTTAAGTTGTTTACTGAAGGCTATTGCTTGCCCGCGGGCGAGGCTTATGCGGCTGTTGAACATCCGAAAGGTGAGCTGGGTGTGTACATGATTTCTGATGGCGCTAATAAACCTTATCGCCTAAAAATTCGTGCGCCAGGTTTTGCGCATTTGGCTGCGTTAGACGAAATGTCGCGTGGTCACATGATTGCGGACGTGGTAACCATTATTGGAACTCAAGATATCGTATTCGGGGAGATTGACCGCTAATGTCTATCATTCAAGGACAAGTGAAAGCTGATATTGACCATTGGATCGCTCAATATCCAGAAGGGCAACAAAAGTCGGCGGTGATGCCAGGCTTGACGGTGATTCAGAACGCTAATGGCGGTTATTTAACTGAAGCCTTAATGGATGAATTGGCTGATTATTTAGATATTTCGCCGATTGAAGTTTACGAAGTGGCTACTTTCTACTCGATGTATGAACACCAGCCTGTGGGTAAACATAAGATCTGCGTGTGTACTAATATTTCTTGTATGCTACGCGGTTCAGATGAAGTGGTTGAGCACTTAAAGAAGCGTTTGGGTGTCTCTGATTTTGGTGAGCTTTCTGCAGATGGCAAGTTCTCAATCAAAGAAGTTGAGTGTCTGGGTGCTTGTGTTGGTGCGCCTATGTTTCAAATTGGCGATCATTATCATGAACACCTTACCCCTGAAAAAATCGATGCCATTCTGGCGAGTTTGGAGTAACGGATGATGATGAACGAAAATTGTTTCCGCACCCTGCATTTGCCCGAGCCTTGGACACTGAAAACCTACGTTGAAAACGGTGGCTATGAGGTTTGGAAAAAAGTTGTTTCTGGTGAAATTCTTCCTGAAGAAATTATTGACCAAGTCAAGATTTCGGCTTTACGCGGTCGTGGCGGCGCGGGTTTCCCAACAGGGCTTAAGTGGAGCTTCATGAATCGTCGTGCGACTGGTCCTAAATTCTTACTTTGCAACTCTGATGAGGGCGAGCCTGGTACCTGTAAAGATCGTGATATTTTGCGTTACAACCCGCATCAACTCATTGAAGGCATGTGTATTGCGGCTTATGTGATTGGTGCAAGTCGTGGTTACAACTATATTCGTGGTGAGTTTGTTGAGCCAATTAATCGTTACTTAGGCGCGGTTGATGAGGCACGTGCTGCGGGATTTTTAGGTAAGGATATTCTGGGTTCTGGTTTCGATTTCGATTTGTTTGTGCATTCGGGTGCGGGTGCTTACATTTGCGGTGAAGAGACGGCGCTAATTGAATCTATCGAAGGGAAAAAAGGTATGCCGCGGTTCAAGCCACCTTTCCCAGCCAGTTTTGGTTTGTATGGTCGTCCGACCACCATTAATAATACCGAGACGCTGGCCTCTATCCCTATGATTCTCGCTAAAGGCGGGCAGTGGTTTTTAGAGTTAGGTAAACCCAATAATGGCGGCACCAAGCTTTTTTCGGTTTCGGGTCATGTCGAGAAACCAGGTAATCAAGAAGTGCGTATGGGTACACCATTCAAAACCTTGCTGGAAAATGCAGGCGGTATTTGGAAAGGCCGTCAGTTGAAAGCGGTCATTCCTGGTGGCTCATCTACTCCTGTCTTGCCAGCAGAAAAAGCATTGTCGATGGATATGGACTATGACAGTATTTCTAAAGCGGGCTCTTATTTAGGGGCTGGTTCCGTCATTATTATGGATGAAACCACCGACATGGTGAAAGTATTGGAACGTCTCAGCTACTTTTATTATGAAGAGTCCTGTGGTCAATGTACGCCTTGTCGTGAGGGTACGGGGTGGATGCATCGCGTTGTGAAGCGTATTGCACAAGGAAAAGGGCGCCCTGAAGATTTAACCTTATTACGTGATGTGGGTGGTCGCATTACGGGTAAGGTCATTTGTGGCTTGGGTGATGCAGCGGCTATCCCTGTCACCAGCTTTTTGAAACACTTCGGTCATGAGTTTGAACATTATGTTGAACATGGCTGTAGTATTTATGATCGCATGTAACCTGTCCGTGATTAGACATGCACAAGTGATGGTATACATATGATAAAGATTGAAATTAATGGTCAAGTCATCAAGGCACGTGAAGGGCTGATGTTGATTGATGTGGCAGATGATGCGGGAATTAATATTCCCCGTTTCTGTTATCACAAAAAGCTATCGGTGGCGGCTAACTGCCGTATGTGTTTGGTCGAGGTGGCAGGTGCGCCTAAAACTTTGCCAGCCTGTGCAACACCCGTAACTGATGGTATGAAGGTGATGACCAAATCGCCTAAAGCTTTAGCGGCACAAAAAGCGGTCATGGAGTTCCTACTCATTAATCATCCGTTGGATTGCCCAATTTGCGATCAAGGTGGTGAGTGCGAATTACAAGACGTGTCCATGCTGTACGGACAGGATATTAGTCGCTTCAATGAAGGCAAGCGTATTCTTGGCGACAAGGATATTGGACCTTTAGTTCAAACGGATATGACGCGTTGTATTCACTGTACGCGTTGTGTACGTTTTGGCAAAGAAGTAGCAGGTATCATGGAGTTAGGCGCCACGGGTCGTGGTGAGCACATGGAAATTGGTACCTATGTTGCCAAAGCCATGGTATCGGAACTTTCAGGCAACGTCATTGATTTATGTCCAGTGGGTGCCTTGACCTCAAAGCCTTATCGTTATACGGCTCGCGCTTGGGAATTACAAGCGACGCCTTCGATTGCGATTCATGATGGATTGGGTTCACATACTTATATTCACCATAAGCAAGGACAGATTAAGCGTGTTGTGCCGCGTGAAAATGAAGCCATTAATGAAACTTGGTTGTCTGACCGCGATCGTTTTTCATACACTAGCTTGAGCCATAATCGTTTGACCCAGCCGATGCGCAAGATCGATGGCGAGTGGAAGGTCGTTGATTGGGAAACTGCCTTGACAGAAGTGGCCGCGTTATTTTCTGGTCAATTAGCGCATAATGCGAATAGTCTTGGTGCATTAATTAGTCCGACTGCCAGCGTCGAAGAATTGTATTTATTACAAAAGCTCCTTTCTAGCAAAGGTTGTCATAACATTGATCACCGTCTACATCAGCAAGATTTTTCGGCTGATGCCGCTGGGGTTATGCCTTACCTAGCCATGCCTATTGAGCAGGTAGAGAAAGTAAAAGCCGCCTTGTTAATCGGCTCTAACCTGCGTCATGAACAACCTTTGCTCAATCAGCGTTTGCGCAAAGCCACTCAAATGCGTGCGAAAGTCATGGCGATTAACCCTGTCGATTTCGATTTGAGCTACCGATTATCGGTTAAAGCGACGGTTTCAGTGCCAGATATGGTGACGACATTAGCCGGTATTGCTAAGGCGTTGAGTGCCAATCAATCGTTAAGTAACCGTGAGTCATCATTACTGGAAGGTGTAGTTGTTACTGACATCACACGAAAAATGGCCGATCAGTTGTCAGTTGAGGGGGATAAGCTCATTATCCTCGGTCAGTTGGCGCAGAGCCATGTCTCCTTTGCACGCTTATTGCAGTTAGCGAGTCTTGTGGCGCGTTTATCTGGTGCACAATTAACTTGGTTGCCTGAGTCAGGTAATAGTCTTGGTGCTGCTTTGGTTGGTGCACATCCTAAACAGTCAGGAATGAATGCGGCTGAGATGCTACGCAAGGGTATGGATAATTGGTTGTTGTGGAATGTCGATCCAACGGCGGATTGTCTGCTACCTGAAGCAACTAACCTAAATGGTCGTGTCGTTGCGGTGTCAGCCTTTGATACGCTGGGTTTGCGTGAGGTTTCGGATTGGATGTTACCGATTGCGGCTTTTGGTGAAGCGGCAGGAACTTACGTTAATGCGAATAGTCAGTGGCAGTTTGCGCCCGTGGCCTTAACAGCTGTTGGTGATGCCAAACCAGGCTGGAAAGTGCTACGTGTGTTAGGCAATATGATGAATGTGTCTGGATTTGATTATGTATCATTAGATCAAGTCACAGAAGCAGCTAAAGCAATGGCGGGTTCAGCCAAGGTTGTTGATCATGACACCTTAATGAACTTAACGAGTCAGGTAGCTAGCTTGAATGGATTTGCACGCGTCGCCGAATTGCCTATGTATGCTAATGATATTTATGTACGTCATGCTCAGCCTTTGCAAGCGCATCAACATGCTGGTCAAGCAGTGCTTCGTATGAATCCGCAACAAGTGACCGATGAGGTTGTACGTGTTCAGGATGTCAACGGAAATCTGCTTGAGCTGAATGTGGTTGCTGATGCGCGTGTTGCCGTGGGTAATATTGTGGCACCGATGAGTTGGTTGGCAAATTTGCCAGCTGACTTTTTGAGTTTGGCAGCTTAGGAGTCAATGAATGTTTGAAAGTTTACAACTCTTTTTGGCTCAGTGGGTTCCAGACGGTATGGCGACGGTGCTGGTCATTTTGGTACAAGCCGCGATGGTGATTGTTCCTTTGCTACTTGCCGTGGCCTACTTGACCTATGCTGAGCGTAAAGTGATTGGTTACATGCAGATCCGTTTAGGACCAAATCGTGTTGGTCCAGGTGGTTGGTTACAGCCGATTGCGGATGCGCTCAAATTGTTGATGAAAGAAGTGATTATTCCTTCTAAGTCTAATGTTTATCTTTTTGTAATTGCTCCTGTTTTAGCCATTGCGCCTGCTATTGCGGTATGGGCAGTAGTGCCTTTTGCTGATGGCGTTGTGGTCGCTGACATTAATGCTGGTTTGCTCTACATCCTCGCTATTTCATCTATTGGGGTTTATGGTGTGGTGGTTGCTGGATGGGCATCTAACTCTAAATACGCATTTTTGGGTGCTTTGCGTTCGTCAGCGCAAAAAGTTTCTTATGAAATCGCTATGGGGTTCGCACTGGTTACTGTCATCATGACCGCTGGCAGTATGAACTTGACGGAGATTGTCAATGGACAACAGGGTGGTATTCTTTCTTGGTATTGGATTCCGTTATTACCGATGTTTGTTGTTTACTTCATTGCTGGGGTTGCAGAAACGAACCGTGCACCTTTTGACGTTGCCGAGGGTGAATCTGAGATTGTTGCTGGTTTCCATGTTGATTACTCGGGCATGACCTTTGCGGTTTTCTTCTTGGCTGAATATGCCATGATGATTCTGATTGCTTTCCTCACTGCCATTATGTTTATGGGGGGATGGTTATCACCGTTTGAGGGTATTCCTGGTCTTGAGACATTATTTAGTTTTGTGCCTGCTTTTGTCTGGATAGCATTAAAAGTTTCTTTTTTATTATTTGTCTTTTTATGGTTCCGTGCCACTTTCCCGCGTTACCGTTATGACCAGATTATGCGTTTAGGGTGGAAGATTTTCATTCCGTTAACCATTTTATGGGTATTTGTGGTGGGTGTTATGGCTTACTTTAAAGTGGCTCCTTGGTTTGTTCATGGAGGTGTTGCATGATTGCTGCGTTAAAGCGTCAGTTAAAAACCTGGACATTGTGGGAGTTATTTCAAGGTTTAGCTATTACAGGTAAGTATTTGTTTAAAAGCAAAATTACCGTTTTGTATCCTGAAGAAAAAACACCTATGTCGCCGCGTTTCCGTGGTAAGCATGCCTTGCGTCGCTATGCTAATGGTGAAGAACGTTGTATTGCGTGTAAATTGTGTGAAGCCGTTTGTCCTGCTAATGCAATTACGATTGAATCAGAAGCACGCGATGATGGCTCTCGTAGAACGACGGTTTACGATATAGATCTGTTTAAGTGCATTTACTGTGGTTTTTGTGAAGAAGCCTGCCCGGTGGATGCGATTGTTGAAACGCGCGTGTTTGAATATGCCTTCGAGCCAGGTGAAATTCATGTTATGAATAAAGACATGTTATTAGCTCATGGTGACAAGATGGAAGCACAAATTGCAGCGGATCGCGCTGCAGATGCTAAGTACCGATAAGTGGGAATGACATCATGGGTGTAGAAAAGTTTTTGTTTTATGTGTTTGCGTTAACCGCAGTCTTTGCGTCTTTAGGTGTGATTAGCTCTCGTAATCCTGTAAGGGCAGTGCTCTTCCTAGTATTGGCGTTTGTTGCTACCGCAGGCATCTGGTTGTTGTTGCAAGCAGAGTTTTTGGGTATTGTGCTGATTCTCGTTTATGTTGGTGCCGTCATGGTGCTCTTTCTGTTTGTCATTATGATGTTGGATATTAATCTAACGCCATTAAAAGAAGGTTTTGCTCGTTATTTACCGATTGGTATTGTCGTTGCCTTGGTGGTATTGGCTGAGATGGCGATGGTATTGAATCCTACTTTCTTTGGCTTAGAGAATTTCCCATCTCCCGTGGCGCTTTCAGCGACAGACAGTAACACCAAAATGTTAGGTAAATTGTTGTTCACTGAGTATTTGTTTGCTTTTGAATTGGCCGCTGTGTTGCTGCTGCTTTCTATCGTTGCTGCCATTGTGTTGACCTTACGTCGTCGTCACCAAAGTGAAGCACTGTATCAAGATGTGGGCGCTCAGGTGCGTGTGCAAGCCAGTGATCGTCTGACGATGGTCAAAATGGCTCCAACAGTCAAATCTAATGCGCCTGAACAAGGAGCTGAGTAATGAGTGAAATGATTCAATTATCTGACGTGCTGCTTTTTGGTGCAGTGTTGTTTGTATTAAGTTTGGCAGGTATCTTCCTGAATCGTAAAAACTTAATCATTATTTTGATGAGCATTGAGTTGATGTTATTGGCAGTTAATACGAATTTAGTTGCTTTTTCGAGTTTCCAAGGCAATATGCATGGTCAAGTGTTTGTATTTTTTATTTTAACGGTTGCGGCGGCTGAAGCGGCAATAGGTTTGGCATTGTTGGTGTTGTTATTCCGTAATAAGCACAGTATTAATGTTGATGATTTAAGTGAAATGAAGGGATAAAACGGATGTCAATGCATGCTATTTTTCTCACCATTTTATTGTCGCCGTTGGTAGGTGCGATTGGTGCAGGTGTCTTTGGGCGTTGGCTAGGTCGCGCAGGTTCTCATCGTATCACTATCGCATCGGTAGCGGTTTCGGCTGCTCTGTCAGCTTACGTTTTTTATCTTTACGTGTTTGCAGGTGCTGAGTCATACAATGCCACTATTTACACATGGATGGTTTCGGATGGTATTCGCTTTGAAGCTGGCTTCCTAGTAGACCGTTTAACAGCAACCATGATGTTGGTGGTGACTTTTGTTTCCTTGATGGTACATATTTACACCATCGGCTACATGGAGCATGAAGAAGGTTATGAGCGCTTTTTTAGCTACATTTCTCTTTTCACTTTTTCCATGTTGTCATTGGTTATGGCAAACAACTTCTTACAACTCTTCTTTGGTTGGGAAGCGGTTGGTTTGGTGTCCTATTTGTTGATTGGTTTCTACTTTAAGCGTGAATCTGCCAATCAAGCGAGCTTAAAAGCTTTCTTGGTGAACCGTGTCGGTGATTTCGGTTTCTTGCTGGGTATCGCTTTAGTGGTGGGTTACTTCGGTACTTTGGACTATGCTGAATTTTTTGACGGCTTAGCTGCTCATACAGCTACGAGTATCATGTTCGGTGATACGGCAATTCATATGTTGACGCTGATGACCATGTTGCTATTTGTCGGCGCTATGGGTAAGTCGGCGCAAATGCCATTGCACGTTTGGTTACCTGAGTCGATGGAAGGTCCGACACCAATTTCTGCCTTAATTCATGCGGCAACCATGGTAACTGCAGGTATCTTTATGGTGGCTCGCTTATCTCCCGCCTATGAGTTAGCAGAGGGTACTTTGACGTTTATTCTGTTGACGGGTGCTTTTACTGCCTTATTAATGGGGCTGTTGGGTATTGTGCAAACAGACATTAAGCGTGTTGTTGCTTACTCAACCTTATCGCAGTTAGGTTATATGGTTGCGGCTTTGGGCGTTTCTGCTTATGCGGCGGGTATGTTCCATGTATTGACACATGCTTTCTTTAAAGCCTTGTTGTTCTTGGCAGCAGGTTCGGTGATTATTGCCATGCACCATGACCAAGATATTCGCAATATGGGTGGATTGGCGAAGAAAATGCCGATCACTTATGCAGCGCTGTTGATTGGTTCCTTAGCATTAATTGGCTTCCCGGGTTTTTCGGGCTTCTATTCCAAAGATGGCATTTTGATGGCAATCGCTGAGGCTGACTCTATTGTTGCACAGCTTGCTTTTGTGATGCTGTTGGTCGGCGTTTTTGTCACGGCTTTCTATAGTTTCCGTATGTTCTTTATTGTTTTCCACGGTAAAGAAAGTGACTATGTGCGCACGCACGATATTCATGAGTCGCCTTGGGTAGTCACTGTGCCATTGATTGCTTTGGCAATTCCTGCCGTGTTCTTTGGTGGACTGTTTGTCGAGCCGATCTTATTTGGTGATATGTTCGCTGATGCCATTACGGTTGCGCCAGAACATAATGTCTTAGCTAAGGTTGCTGAACATGGCACTTCTGCACTGGATATGTTGTTACATGGACTGATGGCCTTGCCGACCTGGTTAGCTTTGGCTGGTGTTGCTTTAGCTTGGTTCCTCTACATTAAGCGCCCTGAGTTGGCACCTGTGTTAGCACAGCGCTTTGCGGGTGCACATGCTACTTTGCGTCATGCCTATGGCTTTGATCGTTTCAATGACATCGTCTTTGTTCAGGGTACGCGTCGTATCGGCGAATTCTGTTCTCGTGTAACCGATAGCAAAATGATCGACGGTTGGGTTGTTAATGGGACAGCTAATGCCATTGCTTTCTTGGCTGCGAAAGGTCGTTATGCTCAGACTGGCTATTTGTATCACTATGCTTTTGTCATGATTTTTAGCCTGATGGGGCTATTGGCATGGGCATTATGGTAATCATCAGTAGCATTAATAAGGACGAATAAGGATGACACAATTTCCACTACTGAGTGCGTTGATTTGGTTGCCGATTTTATCGGGCGTGCTGGTACTGATGATGCGACAACAGCCTAACCTAGCCAAGCAGTTTGCGCTTTGGTCTTCGGTGTTGGTGTTTGTTTTATCGTTAGGCTTGTACACAGGTTTTGACAATACAACGGCTCAAATGCAGTTTGTTGAACAAGCGAGCTGGATTTCAGCTTTTAATATTCAGTATTTTTTGGGTGTTGATGGCTTATCAATGCCACTGATTATTTTGACCACCTTTACCACAGTTTTGGCTGTCTGGTCAGCATTTGACTGTATTAAGGAGCGTGTCGAGCAGTACATGGCCGCCTTCCTAATGATGAACGGCATTATGATTGGTGTTTTTTCTGCCTTAGACGCCATTCTATTTTATGTGTTCTGGGAAGTGTTGCTCATCCCTATGTTTTTAGTGATTGGACAGTGGGGTGGTCAACGTCGTGTCTATGCCACGATTAAGTTCTTCCTCTACACCTTCTTTGGTTCAGTGTTTATGCTGATTGCCTTTCTGTACATGTACAGTCAGATTGGTAGTTTCTCACTGTTGGATTTCCAAGCCATGCCCTTGGGTTTCACGGCACAGATTTTAATTTTCTTAGCTTTCTTGATTGCTTTCGCCGTCAAAATTCCGATGTTCCCAGTGCATACCTGGTTACCCGATGCTCACGTTGAAGCGCCGACTGCGGGTTCTGTGGTGCTGGCAGCGATTATGCTGAAAATGGGTGGTTATGGCTTTGTGCGTTTCTCGTTACCTATGACACCTGATGCAGCGAATGAGTTGGATTGGTTGGTGATCAGTTTGTCGATCATCGCCATTGTTTACATTTCAGTGATTGCGATGGTGCAGAAGGATATGAAGAAGCTGGTTGCTTATTCATCCATTGCACACATGGGTTTTGTGACGCTGGGGATGTTTTTGCTCTACGGCATTCTGCGTAATACGGGCGAAGTGCAGGGTGCTATCCTAGGTCTTGAGGGTGCGATGATCCAAATGATTTCGCACGGTCTGATTTCAGCGGCTATGTTCTTGGCTATCGGTGTCATGTATGACCGTATGCATACGCGTGATATTGCAGCCTATGGTGGTGTTGTCAATACCATGCCTGTATTTGCCGTGTTTGTGTTGTTGTTTGCCATGGCGAATGCAGGTTTACCAGGAACCTCTGGTTTTGTCGGTGAATTTATGGTTATTTTGGCTGCCTTCAAATCTAATTTCTGGATTGCTTTAGCAGCAGCGACGACGCTGATTTTAGGTGCGGCTTATACACTTTGGATGGTTAAGCGCGTTATTTTTGGCGATGTTGTGAACCATCATGTTGCTGAATTGTCTGATTTGAATCGTCGAGAGTTTGCCATTATGTTCATTTTGGCGGTTGCGGTTGTCGTTTTAGGCTTTTACCCAGCGCCTGTAATGGATATTATGCATGCTTCTGTTGCTCATTTAGTTGAGCAAGCGATGACTTCTAAGTTGCCTTAATGTGAGCGGATTACAAACGATGGATATGATGTTACAAGTTTTAGCCCCTGAATTGCTGATCCTAATTGCGGCCATGACCTTATTGCTTGGTGATGCTTTTTGGGGTCATCGTCACAAGGCACTCACTTTCCACTTAACTTTGGCGAGTATTGTCGTAACGGGTTTAGTTATTTTAGCCAGCTTTTCGACCACTTCGGTGCAGTTGTTTAATGGTGCTTTTATTCGTGATGGCGTTGCTGATGTACTCAAGCTGTCAATGCTGTTCATGACTTTCTTCGCCTTCCTATTTGCTCGCGATTATTTGGTTCAGCGCAACATTGAGCGTGGTGAGTATTATGTGCTGGGACTGTTAAGCCTACTCGGGATGATGGTGTTGGCTTCGTCTTATGACATGGTTACCTTGTTCATGGGCTTAGAAATCATGTCACTTGCCCTGTATGCGATGATTGCGATGCAAAAAGATTCAGGCTTTGCGATTGAAGCGGCAATGAAGTATTTTGTTCTGGGTGCCATGGCAACGGGTTTGTTACTTTACGGTATGACCTTAGTTTACGGTAACGTAGGTTCGTTACAATTTGCGACCATTTACCAAAGCTTGGCAACAACAGAACAGTCGCTGGTGCTGAGCTTAGGCTTGGTGTTTATTGTGGTTGGTTTGGCATTTAAGTTTGGTGCTGCGCCTTTCCATAACTGGGTTCCCGATGTCTACCATGGTTCACCAACGGGTATTACGCTTTTCCTTTCAGCAGCACCAAAAATCGCCGCCTTTGCCTTGATGTTCCGTTTGCTTATTGAAGGTTTGGAAGCCGCAGTGATGCAATGGCAGAGTATCTTAATTATTCTGGCTGTTTTGTCGTTAGTAGTTGGTAATGTGATTGCGATTGCGCAGACCAATCTCAAACGTATGCTGGCTTATTCTACCGTTTCGCACATGGGTTTTATCATCCTAGGCTTTTTGACTGGTAACGTCGGTGGTTATGCTGCCGCTATGTATTATGTCGTGATTTACGCTTTAATGAGTTTAGGGGGCTTTGCGGTTATCCTTGCCTTGTCTCGTAAAGGCTTCGAAGCGGATAATATTGCTGATTTAGCTGGATTGGGTAAACGTAACCCAGTATTGGCACTCATTATGTTGGTTATATTGCTCTCTATGGCGGGTATTCCGCCGTTTGTTGGTTTCTATGCCAAACTGGTTGTATTAACTGAAGTGGTTGAAGCTGGTTTGACTTGGTTGGCTGTTTTTGCTGTGGTTATGTCGGTGATTGGTGCTTACTACTATCTGCGTGTGATCAAGGTGATGTATTTTGATCAGCCCGCTGCGCAAAATGTTTATGATGCCGACTTTGCTAATGCTTCGTTGCGCTATGGACTCATTCTGGTAGCGACATTAGTATTGATCTTGGGTATCTTACCAGACGGACTATTGACTCTGTTCAATGATGTGATGATGTATTAAAAGGACAGAATGATGCAACAAGAGTTCATCTGGGGATATCTACTACTGTGCTTGTTGCTAGCAACCTTGCCGTGGGTGACGAATCGTTTGTTTTTGGCGATCAAGTTAACGCGTAAGTCGTTTGTTATTCGTTCGCTAGAGTGGGCTGTTTATGCGTTCATTGCGTTAATGGCAGGTTGGGGTCTTGAGTATCAGTTAACGGGTAGTATTCAATCTCAGGACTGGGAGTTTTATGTGTCTACCTTGTTTATGTTTATGATAATGTCTTTTCCAGGACTCATTTATCTCATGAAACAAGGTAAAGCAGTGAATACTGCTTAATGGTATGAGTTGATTGAGTGATGAGCCGAGGCATACACCTCGGCTTTTTTGTTATGCTAGCAGGTGATACTTGAATGGCTACGATTGGTTTGATGGGCGGTACGTTTGACCCGATTCATTTGGGGCATTTGCGTTCAGCTTGGGAAGTGTCACAACAGCTGGGTTTGAACGAAATGCATTTTGTTCCCAGTGCGATACCCGTACATCGACCTCAGCCTGTGGCCAGTGCAGAACAGCGTGTGGCGATGGTTAAAGCGGCTGTTGAACCGATATCAGGTTGGCAGGTCAATGATTGCGAATTGAGACGACAAAAGCCTTCTTATACTGTCGATACCTTGTTGGATTTGCGCGCTACCTTGGGTGATGAGCATGAATTCTGGTTTTTAATGGGTAGTGATGCCTTTGAAGGATTGCTCAGTTGGCATCGCTGGCAAGCGGTGTTGTCCTTAACCAATTTAGCGGTGATGGTGAGAGCAGGGTGCCAACCGCGTTGTTGTTCCCAATTACAACAGCTACTGAATACACCGCTTAATCCAGAACAAACGAGCGGTCAGGTTAAGTTGGTAGAAGTTACCGCTTTGGCGATTTCAGCAACCCAAATTCGAGCGGAGTTGGCATCAAATCAACTTCCGCGTTTTTTAGTGAGTGAGTCGGTGCTAGAATACATTCAAGAGCACAATATTTATGGTTATAAAGGTTAATAAGTATGCAGTCAGAAGCATTAGTGGCGTTGGTGGTTAAGGAATTAGATGATAATAAAGCTAAGGCAATTACACAGTTAGATGTGCGTGGCTTGAGTAATGTTACTGACTTTATGGTAGTGGCGACCGCGACTTCTAGTCGTCATGGTAAAGCCCTAGCGGATAAGGTTTGGGAAGCGTCCAAAGAGGCAGGTAACATTCCCGTTGGTATGGAAGGAGAGTTGGTGGGCGATTGGGTGCTGCTTGATTTAGGTGATGTCGTTGTCCACATTATGCTGGAAGAAGTCCGCGCGCTGTATCAGCTAGAAAAACTATGGAATATGCGCCCAAGTAACTAAGTTAAGCAATTTTCATGAACTTAAAGTTGATTTGTGTTGGCCATAAGATGCCGGCCTGGATTACCACGGGCTTTCAAGAGTATGCGGTGCGTTTGACGGGTGGGGTTCGTTTGCAGTTGGTTGAAGTCGCTCCAGCCAAACGCACCAAAACAGGCGTTGCCACTAAGTATATGGAAGAAGAAGCTCAGCGAATCGAATCGGCTTTATCGGGCAATCCATTACGAATTGTGTTAGATGAGCATGGTGCTGTGGTGGATACGAAAGCGGTTGCTAAACGTATGGAACAGTGGTTACCATCGGGGCGTGATGTTGCTTTTATTGTCGGTGGCCCAGATGGGCTTGCACCAAGTATTAAGCGGAGTGCCGATTGGTGTTGGTCGTTGACCCCGTTGACCTTGCCGCATCCATTGGTTAGGGTGATGTTAGCGGAGCAGTTGTATCGTGCTTGGTCCTTGATGAATAATCATCCTTATCATCGAGAGTAAAGGTGCTTTTATGCTCTATTTGGCTTCTGCTTCTCCTAGACGTAGTGAATTATTAACCCAGCTTGGCATGGCGTACCAAGTGGTAGTTGCTGATGTTACAGAGATTAGAGCATCAGATGAGACAGCGCTGGCTTATGGTTATCGAGTGAGTTTGGCTAAAGCAGAAGCTGCGGCAGAACTTTTGCCTGAATCTGCTTGGGTTTTGTCGGCAGATACCGAGGTGATTGTTATGGATGATGAAACCTTAGGTAAGCCTAAAGATAAAGCTCATTTTATGCACATGATGCGTCGTTTATCGGGTCAGACGCACGCTGTACAAACAGTAATCTGCCTTAAGCATGGTCATCATTGTTGGCAAAATCATCAGTTGAGCTTGCTCACGTTTCGTTCACTGAGCGATGCTGAGTTAGACGATTATTGGTTGTCGGGTGAGCCAGAAGGCAAGGCGGGTGGTTATGCCATTCAAGGCAGGGCGCAGGCTTGGGTGAGTCAATTCCAAGGCAGTTATTCGGGCGTGATGGGCTTGCCTTTGTATGAAACCGAACAATTATTGAAGTTAGCGGGTTATTGATGTTTGCTTCTTGCTCACTTATGATTGCACCAATGATAACTAAGAGATCCACGAAATGAGTACCATCACCTTTGACAGTTTAGAATTTGTTGAAACACTTACCAAAGCAGGCGTGCCAGAAGCACAGGCCAAGGCAGAAGCTAAAGCCATTGGTACAGCGTTTAAGCAGATCACAGAATCTAAAGAGCTTGCCACTAAACATGATATTGCCAGTATTCAGCACAATATCACGGTTGCTGAATCCAATTTGCGTAAAGAAATGGCAGAGTTAAAGAGCGAAGTTCTTAGAGCGATGCTACTGCAAACTTTTGCGATTGCGGGGCTTGTAATTGCTGTTGTCAAGTTTTTGGGGTGATGATGTTGGACTTTTCATGGGGCTTTGCCGCTTAAGTATAATTAGGATTTAGTCCCAGATGATTACCAAAGACAACCTAAAGGTCTTGCTGTTAAGCCTAAACTTTACTCAACAAGGTGAGCTTTACAGCAAACATTTCCCTGCGTTCGACTGCTTATTGCAGGTCGATTTTAATGTGGAAAAACTCATTTATCCCGAAAACAAGGGGTTTGTGATTAACGAAAGCCAGACTTGTAACTTTTCTAGTCCTGAAAATTTTGTGGTTTTTGAGTGCGTGCATCGTCTGCTGAATCAGGGTTATCATCCACAACACATCGAATTAGAACCTCGTTGGAAATTGGGGCATAGTGCTAAAAGTGGGCGTGCTGATATTTTGGTTAAAAACCAAAAAGATGAGCCTTTACTGATTATTGAATGTAAAACCGCTGGCGGTGAATTTACTAAAGCGTGGAAAGATACCCTAGAAGATGGCGCTCAACTCTTTAGTTACATCGAACAAGAAAAAGCGGTTGAATTTGTTTGCTTATATGCTAGCGATTTTGAAAATAACGTCATCAAAACTTTTCAGCGCATTATTTCGCATAAAGACAATGCTAAGATTTTATCTGAAAGCAGCGCGTTAAAAAGCTTTGCATCTGCCAAAAACGTTAAAGAGCGTTTTAGGGTTTGGAAAGATACTTACAAACAAGAATACACCGAAAAGGGTATTTTTGAGGATAATATTCAGCCCTATCATATTGGTAAAGATAAATACACCTTACTTATCGACACTAAAGTAGTGGATGCCAGTGATAAAAAAGGTAAGTATCACGAATTTAGAACCATTTTGCGTAAATACAATGTATCACGCCGTGAAAATGCGTTTGAAGTATTGGTTAATTTATTTTTATGCAAAATTGTCGATGAAACAGAAAATCCCAACGATTTAAGGTTTTATTGGAAAGGCATTGCTTACGATAACTACTACGATTTAGTTGACCGCTTGCAAGCCTTGTACAAGCAAGGCATGGAAAAATTCTTAAAGCAAGATATTGTTTATATTAGTAATCAGCAGATTGACGATGCTTTTTGGGCTGCACCCAGAAACGCCACCAAAGATACCATTAAAGCGATTTTCCGCCAACTCAAGTTTTTTAAGGGCTTAGATTTTGAATTTATTAAGGTACATAACAAAGAGCAATTCGATAAAAACGCGAAAATCTTGCTCGAAATCATTCAAATGTGGCAAGGGTTGCGTTTATTAAGCACGGGACAAAATCAGTTTTTAGGCGATATGTTCGAGTTCTTTTTAGACAACGGCATTAAACAAAGTGAAGGGCAATTTTTTACACCTGTGCCGATTTGTAAGTTTATTGTCGCATCCTTGCCCTTAGAGCAAGCGATTATAAACAGCAACGAACCCTTAAAAACGATTGATTACGCTTGTGGTGCTGGGCACTTCTTAAATGAGTACGCGCTGAGTATTGCGCCACTGGTCGAACAGCATAAACAAGCGGATCTTAAAAGCTACCATAAAGCGATTGTCGGTATCGAAAAAGAAGACCGTTTAGCGAAAGTTGCTAAGGTTTCTGCGTTTATGTATGGTCAGGACGATATTACCATTATCGAAAACGATGCGCTCGACCAACACGAACAGGTCAAGCCCAATAGTTTCGATTGTTTAATTGCTAACCCACCTTTTGCCGTCGAAGACTTTTTACTCACATTGCCCGAAGAAGTTCGAGAAAGTTATACACTGTTCGAAACCGTTAACGATACAGGCAATAAAAATATTCAGTGTTTCTTTTTAGAGCGTGCGCAACAACTGCTTGCCCCGAATGGTGTTACAGGCATTATTGTGCCTTCAAGTATCTTAAATAATTCCGACAACACCCATGTTAAAACCCGTGAAATTTTACTACAGCATTTTGACATCATCAGTCTGGTTGAATTGCGTAGTGGCACATTTGGCAAAACAGGCACGAACACGGTTGTGTTATTTATGCGTCGAAAAGCGCACAACCCGAGTCAAGCGCAACACTTTGCTAATCGAATTAATGATTTTTTTGATGATTGGCAGGGCGAACTGGCTACGGGCGATGGTCGTTATGGTGATAGTGGTGTGGTGCAAGCTTATTGCCAACATCAGGGTATCGACTTTGATGCTTATCAGATGCTATTACAAAACCAATATAGCAAAGCATTATTTGCTCATGAGCTTTTTAACGAATATCAAAAAGCCTTTGATAACACGAACGACATTAAAAAACTGAAAGACAATAAAGCCTTTAAGTCTAAACCAGAAGTAGAACAACAAGCCTTGCTAGAGGCTCGGCTTCTTTCTTTTGTGCGCGCTATCGAAAAAGATAAGCTATTTTACTTTATGTTGGCAAAAGCCAACCCTGTGCCTGTGTTGGTGGTAAAAAGCCCAAGCGATAATAAGGAACAAAAATTATTTTTGGGTTACGAGTGGAGCGGCGCTAAAGGAAGCGAGGGCATTAAATACACCGCTGGTGAAAGCGTGTACGATATGGTTACACCCTTATATAACCCTAATAACCGCAACGACGACACTAAAATTAGTAAGCTGATTAGCGATAACTTTAACAGGATAAACTCAACCATTCCCGAGTCTCTGACTCCCTACGTGAGCCGCATTAAGCTCACCGATATGCTCGATTTTTCGCGTATTGAGTTTAATAAAGCGATTAGCTTAAATACAAGTAAGAAGGTGGAGATTGAGAGCAAATATCCGCAGGTAAAGTTGGGTGATATTGTTGAAACATTAAATGGTCTATGGACAGGTAAAAAACCACCATTTACCAAAGTTACAGTAATTCGTAATACCAACTTTGTTAAAGGTGGCGGTCTCGATCTATCTGATGTAGCCATTTTAGATGTTGAAATAAGTCAATTTAGTAAAAGAAAGCTTCAGTATGGTGATATTGTTATTGAAAAATCTGGTGGCAGTGAAACACAAGCAGTAGGGCGTGTTGTTTTTTTTAACAAAGATGAAGGTGATTATTCTTATTCTAACTTCACTAGTAGATTAAGACTAATTTCTAATGATTTTATTAATTACTACTTATATTTGTTTTTGAATTATTTTTATGATCTTGGTTATACGATGTCCATGCAAAATGGAACTAGTGGTATTAAAAATCTAAATTTTGATATGTATTTATCAACTAAAATCCCCCTCCCACCTTTAGCTATTCAACAGCAAATTGTTGATGAATGCCAAACGGTTGATAACGAAGTTGCCAGTGCTAAAGCGAGCATTGCTCAAGCTAAAAGGGATATTGAGCAGATTATGGGAGGTGTGACGTGGGAAAGGGTTAAATTGGGGGATGTATGCGAGCTAAAAGCAGGTAAGTTTGTATCTGCTTCCGATATTCAAGATGTTAATGATGGTAGCTTGTATCCTTGTTATGGTGGCAATGGATTACGGGGTTATACCAAAACCTTTACACATGAAGGTGCTTTTTCCCTAATTGGTAGACAAGGTGCATTATGTGGAAATGTAAATTTTGCTACAGGCAAATTTCATGCGACAGAACACGCGGTTGTGGTAACACCAAAACAAGACATAAGCATTAAATGGCTATATCATCAACTTATCACACTTAATCTGAATCAATATAAAACTGGGGTTGCGCAACCAGGGCTATCTGTTCAAAACTTAAACAGCGTTTTAATACCGTTACCAACTCTATTAGAACAACAAACCATCGTTACCCAAATCGAAGCCTTAGAAGCTAAAATCACCCAAGCACAAACGGTCATTGATGGTAGTAAAGCTCGCAAAGAAGCGGTATTGAAGTCGTATTTGTAGGAGGGTAGTATGCCAGAAGTAAGTTATTTTTATGGTATTAAAGTGTATATCAACTTTAATGAGCATAATCAGCCTCATTCTCATGCTCAATATGCGGAATATCAAGTAATTGTATATAGATGGTTGGGTTGTTGAAGGGAGATTTCCTAAGCAAGCCTTAAACATGTTACTTGATTGGGCTGAACAGCATAAAGATGAGCTTTTGGAAGACTGGAATTTAGCTATGCTAAAGCAATTACCACATAAAATTGAACCTTTGAAGTAATCATTATGATACTAACAGTAGAATCTGCTGATTATTTGTCTGACTATCGACTGAGGTTGCGTTTTAACACAGGCATGGAAAGAGTTGTCGATTTATCTGCGTATTTAACGGGGGAAGTTTTTGAACCCTTGAAAGATAAGCAGTATTTCAAGCAATTTTTTATTGATTGCAATACGGTCAGTTGGAAAAACGGTGCTGATGTTGCTCCCGAATTTTTGTTTTTGATTTCGCAGCCTGTTTTTGAACCAGAAACGATAGCGGAACAACAGTTTATGCAACATATTAAACAGCTTTACCAAAATTAATGAGATTATTGTGAGTTTATCGGTAGCATCAGAAGAAAAAGTCATCGTCAACGTCACGCCACGAGAGACGCGTGTTGCGTGGATTGAAAACGGCGTGTTGCAAGAGGTTTGGGTCGAACGTGTCAGTAAACGTGGCTTAGTGGGTAATTTATACCGAGGTCGTGTGGTGCGTGTGTTGCCAGGTATGCAGTCGGCTTTTGTGGATGTGGGCTTAGATAAAGCGACCTTCTTGCATGTTTCCGATGTCTGTACTAAGCCGCTAATATTTTCCGACGAGACCGCCATTGATACGGATGACATCACCAAATTATTGCGCGAAGGGCAAGAGATTTTGGTTCAGGTGATTAAAGATCCGCTGGGTTCGAAAGGCGCGCGGGTTTCGATGAACATTACTTTGCCCTCTCATCTGTTGGTGCATTTGCCACGAGAGCAAACGATTGGCGTGAGTCAACGCATTGAATCGCAGGAAGAGCGTGAACGATTAAGATCGATTGTAGAAAGTAGCCCAGAACGTGGGCAAATGAGCGGTAGTTTTATTGTCAGGACGGTTGCAGAGGGTGTTGAGGCACAAGAACTGCTGGATAATATGCGTTTTTTGTATAAGTTGTGGCAACACATTGAAGCGAAAATGTCAGCGGCAACTGGGCCGACACTGATTCATGAAGATTTGCCTTTGTTTTTACGTGTTATTCGCGATGTGCCACAAGAGCGCATTGAGTCTCTGCGAGTGGATTCGCGAGAGACTTTTGTGCGTATGCAGCAGTTTGCACAAACTTATGTTCCCGAGTTAACGCAGCGTATTGAGCTTTATCAGGGCGAGCGTCCCATCTTTGATTTATATTCTGTCGAAGATGAGATTCAGAAAGCTTTAGAGCGTAAAGTGCCTTTGAAGTCGGGTGGTTATTTAATTATTGACCAAACTGAAGCGATGACGACTATTGACGTGAATACGGGTGCGTTTGTCGGTAATCGTAATTTAGAAGAGACCATCTACAAAACCAATTTGGAGGCGGCACAAGCGATTGCCCGTCAACTCAGGTTGCGTAATTTGGGCGGTATTATTATTATCGACTTTATCGATATGGCGGTTGAGCTACACCGTCAGCAAGTCCTGCAGGCTTTAGATCGTGCCTTGGCTAAAGATCGTACACGCAGTACAGCTAGCCAATTGACCAGTTTAGGTTTGGTAGAGATGACGCGCAAACGCACGCGTGAGAGTTTGGTGCGCACTTTATGTGAGCCTTGCCCTGTGTGTCATGGACGTGGTGTGGTGAAGTCGATTGAAACCTTGATCTATGAGGTGTTTCGTGAGGTGACGCGCATGGCGCGTCAATATGATGCGGATAAGTTACTGGTCATTGCCAGTGAAGTACTGGTAGAGCGTATGTTGGAAGATGAGTCATCCAGTATTGCTGAATTGGAGTCTTTTTTGGATAAAAGTATTTCTTTCCAGATAGATAATTATTATTTCCAAGAACAATTTGATGTGGTGATGCTGTAAATGCCTCGTTGGCTGGGTTTATTATTGATATGGAAGGGGCATTTACTGCTCTGGTCGGCGGCTTTAGTGGCGGTCGCGTGGGTGGCGTTAGTTTTATTTTTACAATTACTCGCATCGCGTCCTGAAACATTGCAAACCTTGGCCAGTTGGGCTGATGCTCGCTTGGAAATGAAGCAGTTTAGCTCGGAAGCTCGCCCATTATCTTCATCAGTCAGTATTCGCGTGGAGGGACTTACCCTAGCTTGGCAAGGTGGCCAACTAGAAGTGCCATCAATGAGTGCCGATGTGCATTTATGGAACTTGTTATGGCCTGATTTGGCAGTAGGCAAGCAGATGCATGCTGAGTCTCCTGTACTGACTTTATCCGCTTTGGATGCTGGAGTTGGTAGTAATCCATTAGCTTCTCCTTGGTTGCGTTTGTGGGAAGATACGCTGATCAGTCAAGCCAAAGTCGTATGGAAGGCCGATGAGGCTTGGACGCTACAAAATATCGATTTGCGAGTGAATATGCAGGAAAACTGGTCGGTTCACATGGTGGCAAATCTTTATTACCCAAACTTTCCGATGATTCCAGTTAGTGCTGATGCCAATATTCGACATCGATTTGGATTTAATCCAAGTGTTCATTTTTCTGCTCGTGCCTTACCAGAGGGGCTTCGTTTGTTTGGCCAATCAGGTGATGTGCAGTTTCGCTTGCAAGGAGATTGGACTAGAGAACAACTATCCTCTATTTTGTTGGTTGAAGTTCGAGACACAGAGGCATGGACACAAGGTGTTTCTCATCAATTGGTTGGTCGTGTGGTGAGTGATGACTTGCGCACTTGGGATATCACGATTGAGCGTTTGGTCTTGGCAGAGCAGAGTATTGAGTTGCCTGTTTGGCCTCGTTTGAGTTTGCATCCACAAACCGGAGCATTGTTGACATTAAATAAGATACGCCTGTCTGACACGGATCAGTGGTTAGCGTTATTGCCGCAAGAATGGCAAGCTTGGTGGGCGCGTTGGAAACCCCAATTATGGCTGAACCAACTGAGCTTGCATTGGCGTGCCGACGGTCAGTTAGATGATATTCGTGGCGCGCTTGACCAGCTCAGTTGGCAGGCTCATGATGCCGTTCCAGGGATGACCTTTCGTCAGCTCACCTTTGATTACCAACCAGAGCAACAACGCTTGGCGATTATTCCTCAGGGTGATAGTGATATTCGTTGGCATCAGCAAAATGGTGAGGCGCTGAAGGTTGAAGCTGATCCCTTAGTGTTGCAAGTCGATCCAGCCAATGTTTTTGCTCGTTGGTCTTTACCCAGCTGGCGTGTGAATATTGCAGGTGTTGAAGCGAGTGTGATGATGCATGTGCATGAAACTGAGGCAACACAATTACAGTTGACGGTAAAGGCTGATACCTTGCAACAGGTGTTACCCTTACTGCCTCTGCGTTTGGCTTCTCAAGAGTTACAGAATTGGTTAGCTTCCTCTAAGCTAAATGGCACGCAAGCTAAGGCTAATTTTAAGTTTAATGGCGCATTGACAGACTTATTCACTGGAAATTTACATGCAGAAAACTTTAGTGCACAAGTTGAAGCACAACAAGTTCGTTTGATTTACGACTTGGATTATCCTCCTATCGACCAAGCTGATATTCTATTGACTTGGTTTCCAGATCGATTAGCCATCACGGCGGAGAGGGCTAATTTACTGGGTGCTCAGTTAAGTCAGGTTAAAGCAGATATTCTTTATCAACAAGAAAGGGTGGCACTGCGTATTAATGGGTTAGTGAAAGGAGAATTGCCGCAAATTACCCAGTTTTTGCAGCAGTCACCCTTAGCTAAAGAGCTGGAAATTAACGAGTTGCTGAGTGAGTTGAAGCTAACGGGAGGGTTTAACGGTCAGCTTTCCTTATGGTTGCCTTTGCAAGGTTACGACGATAAAGTAAGTACGCGTGTGCGTGGTGTTATTCAGACACAAAAAGCGCAATTAGATTACCGAGATGAAAGGGTTCATGGGTTGAAAACTAGGCTGTTGGTTTCAGAAATGGGTGTTGAAGCCCGCTCTATTTCTGGTACTTGGCGAGAGGGTTCAATACAAGCACGATTAACCAGTGATTCGAGTGAGCAGCAGCGTCTCTTGTTAACGGCACAAACTCCGTTAGCGATACAAGAGATCGCACAAGGTATGCTACCTTGGCGTGCGGAAGTGAAGTTTTTACCCAATGAGTTGATACAATTTCAAGCCAGCGCTGATGTTAACCAGATCAGGCTCAGCGCACCTTTTGCAAACTTGTTTTCAACATCAAATGATGCTATCTGGCAAGTTAAAGGCGTATGGCAGCAAGATCAACTTAAGGTGTTCGCGCAAGACAAACAATGGCAATTACACTCTCAGTGGAAGCAATCTGCTCAAGACTGGCAGCTGGTTAATTTAAGCTTCTTGCCACTAAAATCGACAGAAGCTCCAGCCAAACAGTCGATTAAGTTGGTCTTGCCTAAGATTAATGGTGATGACTGGCTGGATTGGTGGGAGCGTTATCAAACCAGTGAAGCGACCACTCAATTTGGGTTAACGGAGCGCGGACAAGTCAGCATCGCGCAATTGAGTCTGATGGGTCAAACCTTTAATGCGCTGAATCTGAATTGGCAACAAGGGCAAGAGGATACGGGCGTTGTGACGATGAATTCGCCCGAAATTAAAGGACAGTTCAGTTGGCAAGGTGAGGCGATGAAGCTTCATCTAAATCACTTGCTTTTCAAACAGCACATACGCAATGTAGCAGAAAAACAAGCAGAGGGTGTGCCGCAATGTAAGGCACCGACTCGAGGTTTTTGGCCTTCCATTTCGGTGGCGATTGACAAGCTGCAGCTAGAAACTTGGCGTGAATCGCGTATTGTCACCAGTGAATTGACCGACATTAAAGCAAAGCTTCAGCAACAGGGCAGTGTACGTAGTGCTAAAAACATTAGCCTTAACTCTAAGACGTTAAACGCTAGTTTAGATTGGGATTGGGATATTGCCAGTCAGCGTTCGAGCTTGTTTATCAAAGCCCGTGCCGAGCAAGCGGTTGATTTAACGCGATTAGTGGGTATCGATAATGCGATTAACTCGGGTAGTATTGAGCTATCCAGTTTGCAGTCATGGTCAGGTGGATTAGATTGTTATGATAGCCGATTAATTAGTGGTAGTTTAGACATGAGAGCGGACGATGGCGTATTGAGTGAGGCCAGCCATGGAGGGTTTAGTCGTCTGCTGGGATTGCTCAGTTTTGATGCTTTCACGCGGCGTTTAAAAATGGGCTTGGGTGATGTGGTGAATCAGGGCTTGGCGTTTGATAAAATTTTATTAAAGTCGACCTTAAACAAAGGTGTTTTGCAAATCGATTCTTTGTCGGTTACCAGTTCTGCGATGAATATTGATTTATCTGGGACCAGTAGCATTAACAATGAAACCCATAATTTGCAAGCTAAAGTCACGCCATTGATTGGGGATACCATTCCGACTATGGCGCTGTTGTCGGGTGCTTCTCCCATTACTGCCATTGGCTATTATTTGTTACAAAAAATTATTCCGCCATTGGGCGGCAATTTTATTACCCTAAACTACCGCATTACAGGGAGTTGGCAGGAGCCGATACTGGATGAAATTAGCGCACCTTAATCCAATCAAAGTGAGCTGGATAGCCTTAACAGCAGGCGCTGATGTTCAGCAAAACTTAGCGCAAGTTTCTCAATGGTTGCCAGAAGTTAGGGCAAACCAACCCGATGTATTGGTATTGCCCGAGGCTTTTGCTTGGTTATCGTCTGATCTAATGGCACAGGCATCGATTGTTGAAGCACTGGGTGATGCGCAAGCTCCGCTTCAGTCGGCTTGTGCGTGCTGGGCGCAGTCCCTAGGGGCTTATGTGGTTGCGGGTAGTTTGCCATTAACCATAGGGGATCATATTTATGCAACACTCTGTATATTTGACCCTAATGGAGTGCTAGTTACTTACTACCGTAAGATGCATTTGTTTTCGGTGGTTACGCCAACAGGGGTGACTTACCAAGAGAACAAGCTGTTTCATGAAGGCCCAGTTCCTGTTATTTGGCATAGTCCATGGGGAGCGATTGGTTTAGCGATTTGTTACGATCTGCGCTTTCCCGCTATGTTTCGTTATTACGCCCAAGCAGGCGCGAGATTAGTATTGTTGCCGTCGGCGTTTACTGCCGAAACGGGTGAAGCACATTGGCACAGTTTAGTCAGAGCCAGAGCGATTGAAACTCAGTCCTTCTGGTTAGCCGTGAACCAAGTGGGTCAGCACGATGCGCGCCTTGTCAGCTATGGTCACTCACTGTTGGTTGATCCTTGGGGACGGGTATTACATGATGCGTTATCAGCAACTGGGGTGTTCAGTGCCGAGATTGAGTTAACACAAGCCGATCAATTAAGGAAGCAATTTCCCGTGCTTAAAGCGCGCTTTAATGGGATGGATTGACTTTTGTGATGCGCTAGAGTTCACTAATGTCGCTTCAACTGCTACAATAAACAAATTTTTTACGAACACTAACTTAGGAAAGATCAGCATGCCGGTCATTACTTTGCCCGATGGTAGTCAACGTCATTTTGATGCGCCTGTTTCTGTGATAGATGTGGCGGCCAGTATTGGTGCTGGTTTGGCTAAAGCCTGCATTGCAGGTCGTGTGAATGGTGAGTTGCGCGATGCCTGTGATGTCATCAGTGATGATGCCAGTCTGTCGATTCTCACCATCAAGGATGCGGATGGCTTGCACGTTATGCGACATTCTTGTGCGCATTTGTTGGGTCATGCCGCGAAGCAACTCTTTCCAGGTATTCAAATGGCCATTGGGCCAGTCATTGAGAATGGCTTCTATTATGATGTGGATTATGAGCGTTCCTTGACACAAGAAGACTTGCTGGCGATTGAACAGCGTATGCAAGCCTTGGCTAAAACTAATTATGCGGTTGTTAAAAAAGTGACGCCGCGTGATGAAGTGGTTAAGGTGTTTACTGAGCGTAACGAGCCTTACAAGCTTGAGCTGGTTCGTGATATTCCCGACACACAAACGGCAATGAACCTTTATCAACACGAAGAATATGTGGATATGTGTCGTGGTCCTCATGTGCCGAATATGAGCTTTACCAAAGCCTTTAAGCTGACGAAAGTGGCTGGCGCTTATTGGCGCGGTGACAGCAACAATAAAATGTTGCAGCGTATTTACGGTGTGGCTTTTGCGACTGAAAAAGAGCTGAAAGACTATTTGGTGATGATGGAAGAAGCGGAAAAGCGCGACCATCGTAAGCTGGGTAAACAGTTAGATCTGTTCCATTTTCATGAAGAAGCGCCAGGTGCGGTGTTTTGGCATCCAAAAGGTTGGACGGTATTCCAACAGCTCATCAGCTACATGCGTCAGCGTCAAGCGGAAACGGGTTACATCGAAGTCAACACTCCAGATGTGATGGATCGCAGCTTGTGGGAAGTGTCGGGTCATTGGTTTAACTATCGCGACAATATGTTTACTACCACTACCGAAGATGGTCGCGTTTATGCCCTAAAACCGATGAATTGTCCTGGCGCTATGTTAATGTACGCGCAAGGTCAAAAAAGTTACCGTGATTTGCCGATTCGTATGGGCGAGTTTGGTAAGGTTCACCGCTATGAACCCTCTGGCGCTTTGCACGGTTTAATGCGTGTGCGTCATTTCACGCAAGACGATGCGCATATTTTCTGTACGCCCGAGCAAATGGCGCAAGAATGCCAAGACGTGGTTGCTTTGGTGTTGGATATTTACAAAGAATTTGGCTTTAATAATGTCCATATTAAATTGTCAACGCGCCCCGAAAACCGCATTGGCAGTGATGAAACTTGGGATATTTTAGAAGCGGCCCTAGCGGATTCATTGAATGCCATGAACTTGCCTTACACGCTGTTCCCAGGTGAGGGTGCGTTTTATGGTCCGAAACTTGAATTCGTATTACGCGATGCCATTGGTCGTGATTGGCAATGTGGTACGCTGCAAGTGGATATGAGCTTACCTGATCGTTTTGATTTGAATTACATTTCAGATGACGGCACGAAAAAACGCCCTGTCATGTTGCACCGTGCGCTATTCGGTTCGTTAGAGCGCTTCTGTGGTATTTTGATTGAACATTACGAAGGTAAATTCCCGCTTTGGTTGGCGCCAGTTCAGTTAAGTGTCCTGCCTGTTTCGGAAGTTTTTGATGGCTATGCGAAAAAAGTGGTTGCAGAATTAAGAAAATCGGGTTATCGTGTTGAATTAGACTTGAGAAATGAAAAGCTTGGGTATAAAATCCGTGAGCATTCAATGCAGCGCATTCCCTACACCCTTGTGGTAGGTGAACAAGAACAGAACTCAGACAGTGTGAATGTTCGTGTGCGTGGTGGCGAAACCTTGGGGAATATGAGCATGGCTCAACTCATGGAACGCTTAGCGCATGAAGTTGCCACTAAAGGAAATGCGTAAATTATTTGAACTTATTTAGGAGTAAGTGTTATCAGCAAACGACCTATCGTGCGCAGTACCGCACCAGAAGAAAGCAACCGTAAGGAGCGTATTAATGGTGAGATTCGAGCGCAATCTGTACGACTGATTGGTCCAGAAGGTGAGCAGATCGGTATTGTTAAACTGGCAGAAGCGTTGCGTATTGCTGAGGATGCCGAATTAGACTTAGTGGAAATTGCTGCGCAAGCAGATACACCTGTCTGTAAAGTTATGGACTATGGTAAGTATCAGTTTCAACTTCAGAAGAAAAATGCTGAAGCGAAAAAGAAACAGAAACAAATCCAAGTCAAAGAGTTAAAGTTCCGCCCTGGAACCGAGGAAGGCGATTATCAGGTAAAGCTTCGCAACCTGAAACGCTTTTTGGAAGAGGGAGACCGTGTGAAGGTGATTGTGTGGTTCCGTGGACGCGAAATCACGCATAAGGAACTGGGTTTGAAGGTGCTAGAGCGCATTCAGGCCGATGTTGAAGGAATTGGTACGATTGATCAGTTGCCTAAGCTGGAAGGCCGCCAACTGATGATGATGGTCATTCCTTCAAAAAGTTAAACGAGACGCGTGAGGATGCCAAATAATCGCTATCGCTTAGAAAGTCGATAATAACGCGGTAACTAGCTCGCAATAAAAGGCAAGCTTACATTAGGTAAGTGCGTTTTGGTGTGAGGGAGTTAAACAAAGTTAGTGCGACTTTATAAGTGATAGCTAGGCGTTACTTGCAGAGCCATTCCTCGGTGCTCTAGTCTCATCTTTCCATCAATGCGTAGCTGAGTAATGTTATGTCTAAAATGAAAACCAAGAGTAGTGCTAAAAAGCGCTTCCAAAAAACTGGCTCTGGCCGTTTTAAGTGCAAGCAGGCTTTCCTGCGTCACATCCTGACTAAGAAAACGAGTAAGCGTAAGCGTCAATTGCGCGCACCTGGCATGGTTCATGAGAACGACGTTAAGTCTGTTGTTCAAATGATGCCTTACGCGTAACGATTAGAAGGAGTGAAATAAATGGCACGAGTTAAACGTGGTGTAGTCGCCAGAGCGCGTCACAAGAAAGTTATCGATGCAGCCAAGGGTTACCGTGGTCGTCGTAAAAATGTCTATCGCGTAGCGGTACAAGCGGTTATTAAAGCGGGTCAATACGCTTATCGTGACCGTCGTCAGAAAAAACGTCAATTCCGCGCTCTATGGATCGCGCGTATCAATGCTGCGGTTCGTAGCCTAGATATGACTTACAGTAAATTCATTAATGGCCTGAAAAAAGCGAATATTGAAATTGACCGTAAAGTATTGGCGGATATGGCTGTACATGATATGGCAGCTTTCTCTGCGATTGCACGTCAAGCACAAGCAGCGTTAGCGGCTTAATTGATTGCGATCATCGCATAAAACAGGGGTCTTTGACCCCTGTTTTTATTCGTCATCAACAGTATTGATTCATTAGTCGCTCGCCATCGGTATGAATGGTTAATGAATGGGTATTAGTCATAGGGAGTCCACTAATGGACATGGAACATCTTTTACAGGCGGCCTTGGCGCAAATTGCTCAAGCCGATCAGTTAGACGCACTCGAAACTGTGCGCGTTCATTATTTTGGTAAGAAAGGTGCACTTACCGAGTTAAGTAAGCAGCTAGGTCAAGCCAGTGCAGAAGAAAAGCCGATTTTAGGGGCTAAAGTCAGTGGGCTGCGTCAGTCCATTAATGAAGCTTTTGATGCGAAAAAGAAAGCCTTGTCTGATGCCTTATTAGCCGCTAAATTGGCCAGCGAGTCTTTAGATGTGAGTCTGCCTGGTCGTAATGTCGATATGGGTAGTTTGCATCCTGTGACGCAAACCATTGCGCGTATTAATGACTGGTTCGCGCAGTTGGGCTTTTCGGTTGAACAAGGTCCAGAGATCGAAGACGATGTTCATAATTTTGAAGCTTTGAATATTCCCGAAACTCATCCAGCGCGAGCTATGCACGATACCTTTTATTTCGATAGCGGTTTATTGCTGAGAACGCATACTTCACCCGTACAAATTCGTACCATGGAACGTCAACAGCCACCGTTACGTATTATTGCGCCAGGTCGTGTTTATCGTTGCGATTCGGATCAAACCCATACACCGATGTTTCATCAAATTGAAGGGCTGGTGGTGGATAAAACGGCCAATTTCGCGCAGTTAAAAGCCTTGCTTGAATCTTTCTTGGTCTACTTCTTTGATGATCCTGAATTGAAAGTGCGTTTCCGTCCTTCTTATTTTCCGTTTACCGAGCCTTCAGCGGAAGTGGATATTGCCACCAATTTGTTAGGTGGACGTTGGGTCGAAGTGCTGGGTTGTGGTGTGGTGCATCCGAATGTGTTAAGTCATGCTGGGATTGATCCTGAAGAATACACGGGCTTTGCTTTTGGGCTAGGTGTAGAGAGATTGGCAATGTTGCGTTTTGGTATTCCCGATTTGCGTATGCTCTTTGATAATGATATGCGCTTCTTGCGTCAATTTCAGGCATAAGGAGGCGAGATGAAATTTTCTTATCAGTGGTTAACGACTTTAGTCAATACGGGCTGGACACTGGAACAAACTTGCGCCAAATTAAACGATTTGGGTTTAGAGGTTGAGGAAACCACACTGGTTGCGGGTAAGTTTAGCAGTGTCGTGGTGGGTAAGGTGTTAACGGTAGCGCCTCATCCGAACGCGGATAAGTTACGTGTTACCACTGTCGATGTCGGTCGTGGTGCACCTGTGCAAATTGTTTGTGGTGCGCCCAATGTGCGTGAAGGTATGTTAGCGCCAACCGCCTTAGTGGGAGCAGTATTGCCTGGTATCACCATCAAAGATGCGGAGTTGCGTGGTGTGGCTTCCTCTGGCATGTTGTGTTCAGCTGGGGAGTTGGGCATTGACGGTCAAGAGAGTGGCTTGTGGGATCTGCCACCTGAGTTAGTGGTGGGTGCAGACTTACGTGATGCACTCAATCTGAATGATGCCAGTATTGAGATTTCCTTAACACCCAACCGTGCGGATGCCCTGAGTATGTTGGGTGTAGCGCGTGATGTGGCGGCATTAAGTGGCGTTTCGGTTCAAGCACCTAGCGTAACAGAACCTAAGGTAGTGCTTTCTACGTCGGTTGACGTTAAGGTAGATGCGGCTAGAGCTTGCCCAAGCTATTTAGCTTGTCGGGTTGATTTACCCGAAAATGCGCAGACACCACTCTGGATGAAAGAGCGTTTGCGTCGTTCAGGCTTGCGTAGCCTAGGTTTAGTCGTCGATGTCACGAATTATGTGATGCTGGAGCTAGGACAACCGATGCATGCCTTTGATGCCGATAAACTTCAGGGCGCGATTCAGGTTAGAGCCGCCAAACCGAATGAAAGCTTGACGCTATTGGATGGCAAGTTGGTGAACTTAGCAGAAGATATGCTGGTGATTGCCGATGATTCGGGTGCGATTGCTTTAGCAGGCATTATGGGTGGACAGTCGACGGCCGTGATGGATGCAACTTGCCGTGTTGTATTAGAGTGTGCACATTTTACACCAGCAGCTGTAGTGGGCAGAGCGCGTCGCTTAGGCTTGCACACCGATGCTTCGCACCGTTTCGAACGTGGTGTTGATCCATTATTGCCTGAGTTAGCGATGAAGCGCGCACTCAATCTATTGGCTGAAGTGGGCGCTCAGTGCGGAGCAGTGGTTAGCGTTGGTGCGGCATTCATTGCTGAGAATCGTTTGAGCCTGCGTCGCGAACGCATTGAGCGTTTATTGGGTATGACGGTTGCCGATGAGCAAGTCGTTCAACTGCTGTCTGGTTTAGGCATGAAAGTGACGGCCAATGTAACGGGGTGGGATGTGGTTGCGCCAAGCTGGCGTTTCGATATGGCGATTGAGGCGGATTTGGTCGAAGAGCTGGCGCGCATGATTGGGCTGGATAACTTGCCTAAATTGCCATTACCTGCTACCAGTGTCGTGCCTTCAGGACGCAATCAGCAAGAAATGCGTTTGAAGCAGTTGTTGGTTGGGCGTGGTTATCAAGAAGCCATTACTTACAGCTTTGTTGATGGTAAAGAACAAGCCTTGGTTGAACCGAATCAAACGGGCATCAATTTGGCCAATCCGATTGCGGAAACATTAGGACAAATGCGTGTTAGCCTGTGGACGGGCTTGCTTTCGGCGGTGCGTTATAACCTCAATCGTCAAGCCAAGCGGGTACGTTTTTTTGAAACAGGGTTGCGCTTTTTATCGGAAGTGGGCACGAATGGATTGCCTGTTCAAATTCCTACCTTGGCGGGTGTGGTTTGCGGAAGTGCCAGCGCCATGCAATGGGGACAAGCAACCCGCAGTGTCGATTTTTACGATGTAAAAGGCGATGTTGAGGCGCTTTTGGTCAGTGCTGGTCTGTTGGGTCAAGTGAGCTTTAGCGCCTCTCAGCATCCCGCCTTGCATCCTGGACAGACAGCCAGTATTCAGCTCAATGGTCAAGTGATTGGTATAATTGGTAGTTTGCATCCCAGTTTAGCGAAACAAATGGACATCGACCAGCCAGCGGTGTTGTTCAGTCTGGATTTGGCTTATTTAACTGCCTTACCAGCGAAAGCCACTTTCCATGGACTTTCTAAATTCCCCTTAGTGCGTCGTGATATTGCCGTGGTGGTGGATGCGCCTGTCACTTTTGCGCAAGTGTCATCAGTCATTGCCTCGGTTAAGCGCGATTGGTTCCAAACAGCCGAACTGTTTGATGTTTACTCGGGTAAGGGGATAGGTGAAGGTCAGCGTAGTTTGGCTATTGCTTTGTGGTTTCAAGATTTAGAACGCACATTGACTGACGCTGAAATTGAAGCCTGTATGAATGAAATGATTGAACAGCTGAGCCTGCAACTCAATGCTCAGCTACGTGCTTAAAAGGAAATGACGATGACAATTACAAAAGCGGAATTATCTCAAACTCTGGCAGATACTTTGGGCTTAAATAAGCGCGAGTCGAAAGAAATTGTTGAAGATTTCTTTGGTCAGATTGGTGAAATTTTACAAACGGGTGAAGATGTTAGGCTTTCTGGTTTTGGCAACTTTGAGCTACGTGATAAGTCGCCACGCCCAGGGCGTAATCCACGTACAGGTGAAGATGTGCCCATTACCGCGCGTCGTGTCGTTACCTTTAAGCCAGGACAAAAACTACGTGCATTGGTAGATCAGCATCAGGGAGTCTAACCGATGACAACGACGGCCATTCCTGAAAAGAAGTATTACACTATTGGTGAAATTAGTCAGTTGACTGGCTTAAAGCCGCATGTGTTGCGTTATTGGGAGCAGATGGTTCCGATATTGGAACCAACCAAACGCAGTGGTCGTCGTTATTATCAGCGTCAGGATTTGCAGGTGATTCTGGAGCTGGATCGGTTGATTAATCAGGAAGGGCATACCTTGTCTGGTGCTTTGACTAAAATTAAAGCGCATGGATTGCCCGAAGGGGTTGCCTTGCCGACTAAGTCCGCAATTCGGGGTAAAAAGCCACAAGTCAGTTTAGAAAAGCTGGAAGCCAGCTTAAAATTGCTGTTGCGTAAAATACAGCGTCACAATTTAGCCACAATCAGTCGATGGGATAATATTGGCACTTGAATAGTATGCTGTATTACCGCTATAATGGTTAAATGTTCGGGGTATGGCGCAGCCTGGTAGCGCACTTGCATGGGGTGCAAGGGGTCGTAGGTTCAAATCCTGCTATCCCGACCAATTAA
>CAYQEZ010000002.1:0-78615 GCA_964416645.1 uncultured Francisella sp.
TTAAAAAAAGCCGCACTGATTTTGTGCGGCTTTTTTACAGATGGCGGAAGGGAAGGGATTCGAACCCTCGATAGGGGTTTAGCCTATACACGCTTTCCAGGCGAGCCCATTCAACCACTCTGGCACCCTTCCAATAGGCGTATTATAGCAGATTAAGCGCCTAAAGTTTGACTCGTTGTAGGCTAAACAGCCAAGTCGATTTGCTGTACACTGCCTGCACGACCATCTTCAAACAAAAACACGCCCGCTTGTTTTAACTGTCCTTGTAATTGATTATCGGCGGTTTTGTAGTCAAAGGGTGCATCAATGCCACGACTATAAATCGCCCCAATGCCCAGCTTGGCAATCGCAGTTAAACTTTGCGAGCCGTCGCTGTTGGGCTGCCAAATTTGCAATTGTGAAAAGATTTTGTCGCCTTCATCAATCCAGCCATTACCGTCTTCATCGAGCTGCGCTAATTCGGCAAAACCATTGCCACTATTAGGTCCAAACAGTTCACTACCATCGTCAATGCTACCATTGCCATTGCGGTCGAGTGCTAGGTAGCCACTACCCGCGTTCAACTGAGTGATGGATTCCATGCCCGCTTGCTGCTGTACTAAATCAAATTCCACTTTATTCAAACTGAGTTGGGCAGGTTGTCCACCATAGTTAATCACCAAAGGATCTTTTAACGCCGCACCAGCACGCATTTCTAGGCTGCTTTCGCTGTAATAACTACGTGATAACGCTAAGGATAAATCGAAGTTAATCGAACGTCCATCGGCGGTGGTAACAACGCCTTGCATACCAACCGAAAGGCTCTCCATTTCAGCATATCTTTGGCTTTCTTGATAAATAAAACCCCAAGCTGCGGAAGCATTAGCCGCATTGGCTTGGGCGTTTTGGGCGTTGGCAGGCAGGGCGCTTAAGTGAGCCTCAGTGGTAGCGGCAGATCGAGCTTGCATATCCTCTTCAGAAAACAGCTTAATTTTGACGGTTCTACCCGACAACCATGCCATTAAGGACTCAATGGCTTGCTTCATTTTGAGCAGTTCGGGCGAAAGCTTGCTGTCTTCATCGACCGCTTCGGTTGCGGTATTGGTGGGTGGTTGAATGGCTAAGGCGTGCTGCGCTATGGTTTTGGGCGTTAATTTAGTTTGTTCGGGTTGACTGGCGCTCTCTGGAGCATCTTTCCAAAGGCTTAAGCTGGTTTGCTGTTGGTGAATACTGGCGCGCAGATGTGCCGATTGCATCGAAATGTTGCTCGATTGAATAATCATGACCTTGCCCTCCCAGGCGATGTGTGTTGCATCGATTTGAATGCAACGCTGCTTTTTTAAGCTTTTTAATTTGATTGAGTTATCGACCATCTTGTTAAAAAGTTTAATGACAACAGAGGCTGACAACCATGCATAACTGTGGCATGATAAGCTCAATGTTCAAAAGGGGCGCATTATGCACCAAGAAATTTTAGAGACGATGGAGACGGCGATTGCCCTGATTGATCGAGAAAGGATCATTCGCTATATGAATCCTGCAGCAGCAGCATTATTAGGGGTTGGGCCTAAGCGAGTGCTGGGTACGCCTTTATCTTCTTTAATGAGTGAAGTCGATTTGCAGTTGTTGACACATCAAGGGCAAACTGCGCTGACCTTACATGATATTCGTATGATGCGTGCTGATCAAAAACAGGTGCAAATGACTTGTACCCTCAGTCCGATTGAAATTCCTTTGGCAGGTTGGGTGCTGGAAATGATTCCGATGAGTCGTTTTGAACGCATTACGCAAGAGGCGGCTCTGTGGTCTCAGTACGAAGCGAGTAGTTTATTGGCACGAACCTTGGCGCATGAAATTAAAAACCCTTTGGCGGGAATTTCGGGTTCGGCACAACTTTTAGGTCGTCAGTTGACTAGCCCGAAACAACGGGAATTTGTTGAGGTGATTGTGCGAGAAACGACACGCTTAAATAATCTGCTCGATCAAATGTTGGGCGGCAACCAGAGTGTTCATTGGGTTCAGCACAATATTCACGCAGTTTTGGAACATGTCGTCAGTGTCGTGCGCGGTCAGTTGCCGTCTAACGTGCAGATTGTCAAAGATTATGACCCAAGCTTGCCTGAATTGGTAATGGATTTTGATCGTTTGGTTCAGGTGTTTTTGAACTTGGTGCGCAATGCCATTCAAGCCATGCCAGACGGTGGTCAGGTAGCCATTCGTACCCGTGTTGCACATAAAATGACGCTGGGTAATCGTCTGCATCCGCTAGTATTGGTGGTGGAAGTCACCGATACGGGAGTCGGCATTCCGCCTGAACTGATGGATGCGATTTTTTTACCTATGATTACCAATAAAGATGAAGGTACAGGCTTGGGTCTGCCGATTGCACAAACCATTGTCCATCAACACGATGGCTTGATTTTGGTAGAAAGCCAGCCAGGACATACGCAATTCCGTGTGTTTTTACCCTTAACCAATCGTCATGTGAACCAAGGAAATGAAGATGTCTGAAACAATTGCAGAAGTGTGGGTGGTGGATGATGATGCCTCGATTCGTTGGGTGTTGGATCAGGCTTTAACAGAAAAACCGTGGAAAATTCGCCTGTTCGACTCTTCTAAACAGGCTTTAGCGACCATTCAAGAGAGTGTACCAATGGTGTTGGTGTGTGATATTCGTATGCCCGATGTCGATGGTTTGACGCTGATGAAAGCGGCGCATACGCAGGACTCGAATTTGCCCGTTATTTTAATGACCGCCTTCGCTAATTTAGATGCAGCCGTTTCTGCCTACCAAGGCGGTGCATTTGAATACTTACCTAAGCCTTTTGATATTGATGAAGCCTTGTCGCTGATTGAACGCGCCATTGCCAAACGCATTAATGTGCGTAAGCGTCGCGAAAAAGACACCGAAAAACAGCCGCTGAATATTATTGGCTCTGCCCCTGCCATGCAAGAGGTGTTTCGCGTCATGGGTCGGGTTGCCCCTTTAGATGTGACGGTACTGATTAATGGCGAAACGGGCACAGGTAAAGAGCTGATTGCTAAGGCATTGCATGAGTTGTCACCACGCAAAGATAAACCTTTTGTTGCTATTAATACCGCCGCCATTCCGCGTGATTTATTAGAGTCTGAGTTGTTCGGTCATGAAAAAGGCGCTTTTACGGGTGCATTAACGCAGCGATCGGGGCGCTTCGAGCAGGCTGACGGTGGTACGCTGTTTCTCGATGAAATTGGTGATATGCCCATTGAATTGCAGACGCGTTTGCTCAGGGTATTAAATGATGGGAGTTTCTATCGTGTCGGTGGTCATGATCCGCTGCATGCAGATGTGCGTATTTTGGCCGCAACCCATCAACCGATGGATAAGTTGGTGAAAGAAGGGCGTTTTCGTGAAGACTTGCTCTATCGATTAAACATTATTCGCATTCAAATTCCCGCCTTGCGTGAACGTCGTGAAGATATTCCTTTATTGTTGCGTTTTTATATGAAAACCGAAGCAAAAACGCTACGCGTGGAAGAGAAAACGCTCTCTGCTGAAGTGGAAAAGTATCTGTCTCAGTTGGAGTGGGCGGGTAACATTCGTCAGCTACGCAGTGTGTGTATTTGGCTAACCGTCATGACTCCTGGCAAAGTGGTGAGTATGGATGACTTGCCACTGGAGTTGAATCAAGCACATCAATCGGCGCAAGCACCCGCCACCAGTTTAGATTGGGAAACGCCCTTGCGTTTGTATGCGCGTCAATTTTTACAACAAGGCAAAAGCAATTTGCACGGTGAAGCTGAGCAGCTATTTGAAAAAGTATTGATTGAAGAAGCCTTGGCGTTTACGCGCTTCCATAGGCAAGAAACAGCGGCTTTGTTGGGTTGGGGGCGTAATACGCTCACACGTAAATCGCAAGCTTTGGGTATCGATGAATGATTGCTGAACTGGTGAGCTGGTTGACCACGCGTTGCGCACCTCAAGCGCGTCAGTTGGGTTATTTGTATGAAGCCATTGCTATGCGCGAGCGGGTTAAACGCTGTGAACCCAGTTGGCGTTCGCATTTGACTCAGGCTAGTCAGTTTGCCCAGTCCTGCATCGAACAACAGCCGACGGGTGGCATTGCTTTAGTGTTGGGTTCTGGGTTGGGCTTGGATATTCCGCAACAGGCATTACTGAATCATTTTGATGAAGTCTGGTTAGTGGATATGGTGCATTTGCGTTCTACACGTAAAGCTTGGCAAGGTTCGGCTAAGGTGCGTTTTATTGAAGCGGATGTGACGGAGGTGTTAGCCTCTGTAACGCGGGGTGAGTTATTGCCGTCACATCCCCAGCGTTGGTTAGACAATGCGGATATTCGCTTTGTTTTATCAGCTAATATTTTGGGGCAATTACCCGTTCAGCCCTTAGCTTGGTTAGAAAAACATTATCCCTTTAAAGACGAAAAGAGTCTGGATGAATGGTCGCAACAATTATTGCAAGGTCATTTAAATTACTTGCGCGCTTTTGCAACACAGGGAGCAGGTGTCTGTTTAATTGCCGATATGGAATGGCATTATGCCGAGTCGAATCAAGTAAGAGAAGTTGTTGATGCTTGGCGTGGTTTGGAGCAGCCGTTACCCGATGTACGTTGGGAATGGCGCATCGCGCCGCGCGGTGAGATGGGACTGAATCGAACCCAAACTAATTGGGTTGGTGGTTGGTGTTGGCCAAGTGGCTTATTTTGATCTCCACCATGCCAGCATGACGCAGAAATTGCTAATTTGCACACGAAAAAGACCTAGGAGTTAACCTAAGCCTTTACTGTATGGTGCGCGAGAAGAGACTCGAACTCTTACACCTTGCGGCGCTGGAACCTAAATCCAGTGCGTCTACCAATTCCGCCACTCGCGCTTTATTCATATATAATAGCACGGTCGTTTCTGGTTTGCACCTTTTTTATACGACACTTGTATTTTTTGAACGAACGTTCTATTATTGAGATCATATTAGAGTAAATGGGTAGGCGCTATGGCGGTGGATTATCAGGCTTCGGACATTCAGGTATTAAAAGGCTTAGAGCCTGTGCGTCAGCGCCCTGGTATGTACACACGTACCGAAAATCCGTTGCATATTATTCAAGAAGTGATTGATAACGCAGCCGATGAAGCTTTGGGTGGTTATGCCAGCAAAATTGTCGTGACCTTGCATAGCGATGCGTCTATTTCAGTTTCGGATAATGGGCGTGGGATTCCGACCGCCACTCACCCGATTGAAGGCGTACCGACGGTTGAGTTAGTGTTTACGCGCTTGCATGCAGGCGGTAAGTTCAGCAAAACATCGGGTGGGGCTTATGCCTTTTCGGGCGGTTTGCATGGTGTGGGGGTTTCGGTTACCAACGCCTTATCGACCCGATTACAAGTCGAAGTGGTACGTGAAGGCAAGCGTTGGCAATTAGCTTTTGCTGGCGGTGATGTGGTTGAACCCCTAGTCGAAGTCGGTAAAGCGCGTGGACATGGTACGACGGTTAGGGCTTGGCCTGATGCTCAGTATTTTGATTCGGCCAAAATTCCGTTAGCTGAATTGGAGCGTTTACTCCGTTCTAAAGCCGTATTGTTACCAGGATTAAGTGTTTCTTTAATTAATGAGCTAACCCAGCAGGAACAACACTGGCAGTTTTCGGGCGGCATGGGGAGTTATTTGCAATCGCTGTGTGGTGAAGCCGATGCCGAAAGCTATGTCTCGCCTTTATTTGAAGGGGAGCATTATTTAACCAAAGCCATGTTGTCGAATCAAAAGCAGGAAGCGGCTGAAGGGGAAGGAGCGGCTTGGGCGGTGATTTTTCGTGAGTCGGGTGGGCGCTTGAGTGAAAGTTATGTCAACCTGATTCCCACACCTGTTGGCGGTACGCATGAAACGGGCTTACGTGCGGGTTTATTTGAAGCGCTGCATGCTTTCTGTCAACATCATGGATTATTGCCCAAAGGGGTGCAATTAACGGCTGACGATGTGTGGGGGCGCGTTGCCTGTATTTTATCAGCGCGGGTGTTGGATCCCCAGTTTCAAGGTCAAACGAAAGATAAGTTGACGTCGCGTTCGGCACATGCGTTGGTAGCGAATTGTACGAAAGATGCTTTTGCGCTTTGGTTAAATGCCCATTTGGAAGCGGGCAAGAAAATTGCTGAACTGGCGATTAAAGCGGCATTAGAACGCAATAAAACCGCCAAAACGGCGGTGAAAAAGAAAACTTCAGGGGCGGCGGTGTTGCCTGGTAAGCTCACCGATTGTGAAAGCAATGATATTCGTGACAATGAACTTTTCTTGGTGGAAGGGGATTCGGCTGGGGGTTCCGCCAAGCAGGCGCGAGATAAGCGCACGCAAGCGATTTTGCCTTTGCGCGGCAAGGTGCTCAATACTTGGGAAGTGGCAGCGGGAGAGTTGTTTGCTAATAATGAAGTGCATGATATGAGTGTGGCAATTGGGGTCGATCCGCATTCGCCCGATGCACCCGATTCGGTGCTGGATGGTTTGCGTTACGGCAAGGTGGTGCTGATGACCGATGCTGATGTCGATGGCGCGCATATTCAAACCTTGTTATTAACCTTATTTTACCGCCATTTTCCGAAATTGGTGCAAGCGGGGCATTTGTTCGTTGGTCAGCCGCCTTTGTTCAGAATCGATGTGGATGCGCCCAAACGCAAGCAAAAATTCTATGCGCTAGATGAAGCTGAGCGAGATGCCATGGTGCAACGCTTGCTGGATGAGGGCGTGAAAGAACAACATATTAGTATTGCCCGTTTCAAGGGGTTAGGTGAAATGAATCCCGACCAACTCAAAGAAACCGCTATGTCCGTCGATACACGCCGCTTGTTGTGCATTGAATGGCCAGAAACCGCAGAGGCGAATAGCATGTTTGAAATGTTGATGGCGAAAAAGTCTGCTTCCGATCGACGCGCCTGGATGGAGAGGAAGGGGTATAGTGTGGAGGTAGATATATGAGTAACGAACCTATCACGCTCGATTTGTTTGCGCAATTAGACATGCCTAGCGAACAGCCAGAAGCATCATTTTTACCGCCTGTACCACCGAGCAATACTCAGCTGGCTTCGCCCGATGATAGCTTGAATTTGCCCTTGTATGCGGAGCGTTGTTATTTAGAATATGCCATGTCGGTAGTGAAAGGGCGCGCCTTGCCCGCGGTGCAGGATGGTCAAAAACCTGTACAGCGTCGTATCTTGTACACCATGAAACGTCTAGGATTAGAAGGTAATAGCAAGCCTGTAAAATCAGCTCGTGTGGTGGGTGAGGTTTTGGGTAAGTATCATCCGCACGGTGATACGGCTGCTTACGATGCCATGGTGCGTATGGCGCAGGATTTTTCCTTGCGTTATCCGCTCATTGATGGTCAGGGTAACTTTGGTTCGCGTGATGGTGACGGCGCGGCAGCCATGCGTTACACCGAAGCACGTTTAACACCGATTAGTGAGTTGTTATTGTCTGATTTAGACAGTGAAACGGTTGATTGGACAGCGAATTACGATGGCAGCTTGCAAGAGCCGCAACTCTTGCCAGCGCGTCTGCCGTTTGTGTTATTAAATGGCGCGTCGGGGATTGCCGTCGGTATGGCTTGTGAGTTGCCACCGCACAATTTGCGTGAAGTCGCAACGGCATGTCAGTTGGTATTGCAAGGTGAAACCGATTTAGTAGCGGTGATGGCGGTATTGCCTGGTCCTGATTTTGCGGGCGGTGGACAATTAATTAACCCCGATGTATTGCCTGTGGTGTATGAAACAGGGCGGGGTTCCTTGCGGTTACGTGCGCGTTGGCAGGTTGAGCCTTTGGCGAAAGGTCAATGGCGTGTGGTGATTGAAGAGTTGCCACAAGGCACTTCTACCGCAAAAATTATGGCGGAGATTGAGGCATTACTCAATCCACAGCCAAAAGCTGGGAAGAAAGCCATTAGTCAGGAGCAGGCGGGACTCAAAGCAGCCTTGGCGAATTTGTTGGAGACAATGCGAGATGAGTCTGACGGTCAGCATCCGATTCGTTTGGTGCTAGAGCCACGCAGTCGTACCGTCACTAGTGATGAGTTGATGACTTTTTTGTTGGCGCATACTGGGCTAGAAACCAATGTGCCTGTAAACATGACCGCCATTAATGATGATGGTAATCCGCGCCAAACGGGTTTGGTCAGTGTGCTGTCGCAATGGGCGAATTTTAGGGTCGATGCTTTTCAGCGGCAATGTCGTTATGAGCATCGTAAGGCCAGCGAGCGTGTGCATATTCTAGAGGGGCGTCTGTTGGTGCTATTGCACATTGATGAAGTCATTGCGGTGATTCGTCAAAGTGATGAGCCTAAATCGGAATTAATGGCGCGTTTTGCCTTAAGTGAGATTCAAGCGGAAGACATTTTAGAGATACGGCTACGTCAACTCGCGCGTTTAGAGCACATTAAGATCGAGCAAGAGTTGGGTAAATTAAGGGAAAAGCTCGCTGAACTGGCGCGTTTACTCAGCGATGAAGGCTATTTGCGTCAAACTTTGGTGGCGCAAGTGCAAGCCGATGCCGAACGTTTTGGGGATGCCCGTCGCACACTGATTCAATCGGCTGAGGTGGTGACGCGCAGTGATGCGACCAACGTCGCTGATGAAGCGGTGACGGTAATTGTCAGTAAACAAGGCTTTGTGCGCACCCGTTTGGGCAAAGTCGAAGATGTCAACGCCTTACCCTTCAAAGCGGGTGATGGCTTGCGTGCTTTATTTGAAACCCGCACCGTTGAATGGTTGTTTGTACTGGACAGCGCAGGGCGTGTTTATGCTGTCCCCGTTGCACAATTACCTGGCGGTAAGGGCGATGGTATGCCGATTACAGCCTTGATCGAATTACCTGTAGGCGTTAAACCCAGCAGTTTTGCTTGTGGTAATTTACAAACGCGCTTTGTCGTTGCCAGCAGTGGTGGTAAGGGTTTTGTCTGTACGGGATCGGATTTGTTTAGTAACCGTAGAGCTGGTAAAGACTGTTTAACCTTAGCGGATGCGGATGATAAACCCCTGCTGGTTAGTGTGCCGAATTGTGCAGCTGATGCTGTGCCTCATGTGTTGCTTTTGTCATTAGAAGGCAATGGTCTGGCTTATCCCCTGTCGGAAGTGCGTGAGTTGGCGAAAGGGTCGGGTGTGATTCTGATTGCTGGCGGTATTGCGGATGTTGCTTGTGCCTGTGCAATCAATGAAAAAGTGACTTTGGGAAAATATAGCGTTACGGCAGATAAGTTACTGGGTAAACGAGCGGGTAAAGGCCTTGCCTTAGGGCGTAAACGAAAAGCGAGCCTTTAGTTTTTTAGGCTATAATAGCGAACATTAAGATTACACAGAGAAAGCCGACCTATGCTGCTCATGATTGATAATTACGACTCCTTTACCTATAACCTGGTGCAATATTTTGGTGAGCTGGGTCAAGAGGTCAAGGTGATTCGTAATGACCATATCGACTTAGATGGCATTGCTGCCATGAAGCCGAAATATCTCATTATTTCACCTGGTCCTTGTAGCCCTACTGAAGCGGGCGTTTCTGTGCCTGCCATTCAGCGTTTTGCCGGTGAAATTCCGATTTTAGGTGTTTGTTTGGGGCATCAAAGTATTGGACAAGCCTTCGGCGGTCATATTGTGCGTGCTAAGCAAGTGATGCATGGTAAAACCTCACCTGTTTACCATCATAATGTCGGGGTTTTTAACGATATTCCCAATCCCGTTACTGTCACGCGTTATCACTCATTGGTGATTGAGAAAGCAACCCTGCCCGATTGTTTAGAAGTGACTGCTTGGACCAACAACCCAGATGGCAGTATGGAAGAAATCATGGGCGTGCGTCATAAAACCCTGCCTGTTGAAGGGGTGCAGTTTCATCCCGAAAGTATTTTGACTGAATATGGACATAAGATGTTACAAAACTTTTTGGAGCAGCACGCATGATGGTCATTAAGCACTGGTTGGAAAAGTTATTAGCGAAAGAAAACCTTTCCCGTGACGAAATGACTGCGATGATGCAGGCTTTGATGGCAGGAGAATTGACGGAAGCGCAAGCCGCCGCCTTGATTGTTGCTTTGCGTGCTAAGGGTGAAACGGTTGAAGAAATTGCCGCTGCCGCCAGCGTGATGCGTGCCTTGTCGCAAAAGGTGGTGACAGAGGATGCGTCGGTGTTGGTCGATACCTGCGGCACGGGTGGGGATGGTCAGCATACCTTTAATATCTCAACAACCGTGGCCTTTGTTGTGGCAGCGGCTGGCGCTAAGGTTGCTAAGCATGGTGGTCGTTCGGTCACATCGAGTTCGGGCAGCGCCGATGTGCTTGAAACAGCGGGCATGAATCTCGCTGTAACGCCAGAGCAAACAGCTGCCTCAATCCGAGAGGTGGGCGTTGGGTTTCTATTCGCGCCTGCGCATCACAGTGCGATGAAGCACGTCGTTGGGGTGCGCAAAGCCTTGGGTGTGCGTACGCTCTTTAATTTGTTAGGACCTATCACTAATCCAGCAGGCGTACAACGTCAAGTGCTGGGTGTTTTTTCAAACCAGTGGCTCGAGCCGATGGCGCAAGTGCTCAAAACCTTGGGTAGTAAAGCGGTTTGGGTGGTGCATGCTGATGATGGTTTGGATGAAATTTCAATTGCCACCAGCACGCAAGTCTCTGCTCTGAGTGAAGATGGGCAAATTCATTGTTTTAGTGTGTCGCCAGAAGATGTCGGTTATGCACGTCAATCCTTAGCAAGGATAAAAGCTGGCACCAGAGAAGAAAGTTTAGCTATGATGCATCGTGTGTTCGATAATGAAGCTGGTCCTTGGCGAGATATAGTCTGCTTGAATGCGGGAGCTGCCTTGTTGGTAGCAGGGTTGGTTTCGAGCTTTGTGGAAGGGGTTCGTTTAGCCGAAACAACCTTAGCGTCAGGGGCTGCCAAAGCGAAGTTTGCGCAAGCGATTGCCTATTCTCAAGCAACACCATAATTAGAAATACTAGCCATGTCAAACTCAACGATTTTAGATAAAATTAATGTGCGCAAGCGTGAAGAGGTTGCTGCAGCGCAAGCGGTGACGCCGATTAAACGTTTAGCTGAACAGGCACAACAACAAGCAGCTGCGAAGGATTTTGTTGGTGCACTGATTGCTAAAGCAACGCAAAAACAGTCGGCGGTGATTGCAGAAATTAAAAAAGCCTCGCCCTCTAAAGGGGTGATTCGTCAGGATTTTGATCCTGTGGCGATTGCGCAAAGTTATCAAGCACATGGTGCGACTTGTTTGTCGATTTTGACCGATGTCGATTTTTTTCAAGGCAGCCTGGATTATTTGCGTGCGGTACGTGCGGTGGTCGATTTGCCGATTATTCGCAAAGACTTCATCATTGATGATTACCAAATTGTTGAAGCCCGTGCAGCGGGTGCCGATGCGGTGTTGCTGATTGTTGCTTCGTTAGATGATGCGCAGCTAGCGCACTTGTATCAAACGGCAACTGACTGGGGCATGAGCGTACTGGTTGAGGTGCATGATAGCGATGAGTTGGCACGTGCGTTGAAATTGCCACTGAAACTTGTGGGCATTAATAACCGTAATTTGAAGACCTTTGATGTGACCTTACAAACCACCATCGACTTGCTCAAACAAATGCCGGCGGGTATTACGGTGGTTACTGAAAGTGGTATTTTGTCGGCAGAGGATGTGGCTTTGATGCATCAACACGAGGTTTACGCTTTTTTAGTCGGTGAAACCTTTATGCGCGCGCCAGATCCAGGTGTAGCCTTGTCTCAATTATTTGCTAGAGGTTAATGTAATGAAAGCCAGTGTTCAATGGTGTCAGGATCGTTTGTTTTTAGGTAAGTCGGGCAGCGGTCATGCGGTGGTGATGGATGGTCCTCCCGAAGCAGGGGGGCAAAATTTGGGCGTGCGTCCAATGGAAATGCTGTTGTTGGGCATGGGCGGCTGTGCCAGTTTTGATGTGGTGTCGATTTTAGAAAAAATGCAGCAACCCATTAAGGCTTGTGTGGCCGAGCTGCAAGCCGAACGTGCCGATAGTGAGCCTAAGGTGTTCACACGCATTAATATTCATTTCAAAATTTCAGGCGCGGTGGATGCAACTAAAGCAGAACGTGCGGTGAAATTGTCGGCAGAAAAATATTGCTCAGCCTCGATTATGCTGGGTAAAGTGGCTGAAATTACCCATAGTTTTGAAGTGGTTGCCGACTAGGGTTTTTGTTAAACCTTGAATTTATAAGGAAATTGTGGCATAATTTTCTGCTATGTTAACTGCAGAGGGTGCCGCAATTGTTCCATTCGCAACAATCCAGCGACGCTTCGACTGAAGCGAAAAACGTATGGCCAAGCCATAATAACATCGACGCTCAAACACTTGAACCCGCCGATCATTTCATCACCAAAAATGGCATGACTTACGCTGGCACACACATCATTATTGATTTGTGGGGTGCTTCGCGCTTGGATGAGTTAGAACTGATGGAAGACACCCTCATTGAAGCGGTGAAACAGGTGCAAGCGACCTTGCTACACATTCATTTGCATCATTTTCAGCCTAATGGCGGCATTTCTGGCGTGGCGGTATTAGCCGAGTCACACATTTCGGTACATACTTGGCCAGAGCGTGGCTATGCCGCTTTCGATGTCTTTACCTGTGGTGATTCGATGCCCGAGAAAGCGGTAGATGTGTTAAAAGCTGCTTTTAATCCCGATGAAGTGAATGTGTTAACCCATTTACGTGGGCGTATTGCTTAATGTCGCAGCGTTCGATGAAAAAAATGCTGGTTGAACAACTCTATGCAGGCTACGGTCAATCTTTTGAGGTGACAGAACAGCTCTTTGCTTTAGATACGGGTTTTCAACGACTGGAAATCTTCACGAATCCGTTGTTAGGTCGAGTCATGACGTTAGACGGTGTGGTGCAAACCACTGAAAAAGACGAATTCGTTTACCACGAGATGCTAACCCATGTTCCCTTGTTAGCCCATGCTCATCCCAAACGTGTGTTGATTATTGGCGGCGGAGATGGCGGTATTCTGCGTGAGGTGCTTAAGCACGCTTGTGTTGAACAAGTCACTATGGTTGAAATTGATGCGGCGGTGATTGAGATGGCGAAGCAATATTTTCCCGCTCATTCCGCTGGCGCTTTTGACGATGCGCGCTTGAAATTGGTGATTGGTGACGGCGTTGCTTTCGTCAATGAAACCAGCGAGCGTTTTGATGTGGTCATCTCTGACTCGACCGATCCTTACGGCTCAGCCGAGGCGCTGTTCAGTGCTGATTTTTATACCGCCATTCGTCGTTGCTTGAATGATGGCGGTGTGTTTGTCGCGCAAAACGGTGTGCCGTTTTACCAGATGGATGAATTGCTCGATACTGCTCGTCGCTTCAAGCCGTTATTTGCCGATAGTTACTTTTTTACCGCAGCTGTACCGACTTATGTCGGTGGTGTCATGACCTTGGCATGGGGTGCAACAGATGCTGCTTTGCGTCAAACGTCTTTAGCTGTGTTGACGGAGCGCTTCGTTCAGCGAGACTTGGTGACGCGTTATTACACGCCCGAAATGCATCTGGCTAGTTTTGCCCTGCCGAGATATGTCGAACAGACCATTCAGTCAGTCGGCTAATCGCTAAATGGAGGCCTCGGGCGCTGACTCTTGCGCCCAGCAGGCTTGTTGAATCACTTCAATAAAGGTCGTTAATAAAGTCTCTCGTTCGCTGATCGTCATGGTATAAGCAGGGGTCAGATAAACCCAAGTGGCAAAGGGACGAATCCAAATGCCAGCACTAATGGCTCTACTTTGAGTGGCTGCGGCCAAACCAGCCGAAGCCATTTCCACTACCGCCACATGCCCTAACACTCGAACATCAACAATGCCTTCAATCTGTTGTAACTGTGTCAGTCGCGCTGTCATTTCTTGTTGCCAAGTGGCTACCTGGGATTGCCAATCTAGTTCATCGAGCAAGTTTAGGCTGGCGCTAGCACAAGCGCAAGCAAGCGCATTCGCCATATAAGTTGGACCATGCATGAATTTGTGTGGTGAATGCCCACTGATGGCGTCGCTAATGGCTTGACTGGCACAAGTTGCCGCCAATGTGAGCATACCGCCTGTTAGCGCTTTACCCAGACAGACAATATCGGCATCAATACCCGCATGGCGATGGGCATAATAAGCCCCTGTTTTGCCAAATCCCGTGGCGATTTCATCGCAAATCAGCAACACGTCATAACGCTGACAGAGTTGTTGTGCGCCTTGCAAATAGCGGGGCGAGTAAAAGTTCATAGCCCCAGCGCCTTGCCAAATGGGTTCGAGAATCAAGGCAGCAATCTGTTGATGATGTTCTGCTAAACAGGCTTCTAGGGCTAATAAAGCAGGGGCATGAGCATCCTGCGCGTCAAATCCATACACAGGAGGTGGCACAAAAAAGGTGGTTTCACTGGCTTGACGAAAGTGCTGGTGCAAGCTATCAGGATCACTGACACTCATCGCTCCCCAAGTGTCACCATGATAGCCATGTTGTAAGGCCACAAAACGATTTTTTTGTGGCTGAGCCAGCGCAGACCAGTATTGTCGCGCCATTTTCAAGGCAACTTCCACCGCGACGGATCCTGAATCACTGAAAAAAATAGCAGGGTTGTGCGGAAGCCTTAAGGCTAGCTGTTCGGCCAGTTGTTCGGCAGCTGGATGATTTAGACCACCAAACATGACATGAGAAAGGCGTTGGCTTTGCTGGTTAATGGCTTCGACTAACGCAGGATGGTTGTAGCCAAAAATCGCTGTCCACCAACTGGCAATACCATCTAATAAATGACGACCATCGTTAAGGTATAGTCGGTGCTCTTGAGTGCGTGTAATGTCTAGCGGTAGGGGCTTGGCTGGCAGACTGTTGTATGGGTGCCAAGCCTTGGATGAATTAGGCATTAGCTTTCACATTCTTGCTTCTTTAGGTGCTTGATCGAGTACATCCAATGGACGTTGTTTAGGGCGGGTAAAGCGCATCACACTGTAAGTAATAATCGAAACGCCTAAAATGCTGACAAAATAAATACCAAAAGAGAAGAGAGTAATGAAAAACGGTCCGCCGGGAATGGGGATATTGAGAAAAAAGGGTTCTCCCTGTCCCAGATAAATTGAACCGAGCATGGCACCCGCGATAATCGCAATGGAATCGAGAATCCACGCATGAATGACTTTTTGCGCCATACGGGATAATAGAAAGCTTTGTAAAAAGGCATTAACAACAAAAATACCCAATAAAATGGGCACAAACCACTGTGAAAATAAGAAGATATGTTCATAAATGAACATCCACATATCCGGCAAGGGTATGTCGCTGTTGGTGGGTAGTTGGTCAACAAAGTTGAACAAACCAACGGTAAGAAAGCTCAGCCAGAATACCAAAAAGGTATCAAAAAAATTGGCGATGGCATAGCTGATAAAGCTATCTGGCTGGTTTTTCATGTTGGAGTATTAATTAATTGTGCGTGTTTTTTGCTAAAAAATCCGCCAAACGCGTCATGGCGCCTTGTAATTCTTCCATACTGGTGGCAAAAGACAAGCGCATATAGCCTTCGCTACCGAATGCAGAGCCTGGCACTAACGCTAAGTCACTTTCTTCTAAAATGCGGGTTGCCAGTTGGGTGTCGGTTGCACAGCCTGTAGCTTGCATAGCGCCACGCACATCGAAGAAATTATAGAAGGCACCATCAGGAGATAAAGCTGTAATGCCTGGCATGGCATTCAGTGCTTGGGTAATAAAAGCACTGCGAGCTTTGAATGCTTTGACCATATCACCAATAAAGGTCTGATCGCCATTTAATGCAGTTACCGTTGCCGCTTGTGAAATGGAGCAGGGGTTAGACGTGCTTTGTGATTGCACTTTTTTCATTTCATTAATCAGCGCTAAAGGACCAGCACAGTAGCCAATACGCCAACCTGTCATGCTGTAGGCTTTAGACACGCCGTTCAGCGTCACGGTACGTCCGACCATTTCAGGACAAGCATTTAACCAAGTGCTAAAAGGCGTTTCACCCAGAATAATGTGTTCGTACATGTCATCAGTCGCAATCAAAATGTTGGGATGATTGGCCAACACATCACCCAAAGCACGCATTTCCGCTTGGCTATAAACGGCACCCGTTGGGTTAGAAGGGCTATTGATAACAAACAGCTTGGTTTTGTCGCTAATCGAAGAAGCCAGCTGCTCGGGCGTAATTTTAAAACCCTGTTCAATACCTGCTTGCACCACGACAGGTTTGCCGCCCGCTAACAGCACCATATCTGGATAAGAAACCCAGTAGGGAGCAGGAATAATCACTTCATCGCCAGCATTCAAGTAGGCTTGGCACAGGTTGTAGAAGCTTTGTTTGCCGCCTGATGAGACTAAAATTTGTTTTGCTGTGTAGTCTAATCCATTTTCGCGTTTGAACTTAGCAATGATGGCTTCTTTGAGCTCGGGTGTGCCATCGACAGCCGTGTAGCGTGTTTTGCCCGCTTCAATCGCATCAATGCCTGCTTGACGAATATGCGCAGGTGTAGGAAAGTCAGGCTCACCCGCACCTAGGCTAATAATGTCACGTCCCTGACGTTTGAGTTCGAGGGCACGAGCAGTGACCACTAAGGTCGGAGATTCCTTGACGGCAAGGACGCGTTGAGCGAGTTGCATGATGGTGATGACTTCTCTTTTACGAAAGTGGGGGCATATTTAATTAAATATTCATAATTATAGCGAAATTTTGGCGCTAATCCTAGGAGATTTAACCATTTGGCGTGCTTTTTAACAGGGCTGCGTTAATGCGAATTTGAATGCGTCGATTTTGCGCTTTGTGTTCTGGGCGATCATTGTCGATGAGAGGGGAGAATTCACCTTTTCCAGCAAGGCTAAAGTGTTCAGGAGGAAGCTTTGATTCGCTTTGCAGTTGCATCATCACCGCTTGCGCACGCAAGGCCGACAATTGCCAGTTGTTGCGTAAGGGACTTGTAGTGGCAATGGCATCGTTGTCGGTGTGTCCTTCAATAATAATGTCGGTATGCCATTTCAGTCCAGCGGCTTGCATCGATTGAATAAGTTTGGGATAGTTTTCAGGCACTTGAATGATCGCAAGTTGGGGTAGCTGCTGAGCAATGCGTTGGATCAATGCGCTGAGCGTGGCTGAGGGTTGCGTTTTCGCGCTTTCAAAAGCATCGGGCGTATTGATGGTTATTAAAATGCCTTCGTTATCACGTGATAGACTGACGCCAGTGAGCTGTTCTTCAGTTAAGGCTAGTTCCAGTGTGCGATAGCTACGTTCAATTTGACCATCAATCCATTGATGGACTTGTTTGACATCGCCTTTGTTTAACACGAGTGTCATGATAAAAAAGCAAATGAGTAAGGTAACTAAATCACCAAAGGAGAGTAGCCAGCTTTTGCGTGCGTTACGTTCATGGCGTGTCATGAACGTACTGCTTCTGATGGATATTCAGTTGAATATAGATTTCAATACGACGATTATCGGCGTAGTTCATGACATGGTTTTTAGGTCTAAAACTACCGAGTCCAGCAATGGCAAAGGTTTTGGCAGGCAGTTGTAGTTTTTGTTCCAATAACTCTTGAATGGTCATTGCACGTGCGGTGGATAATTCCCAGTTGCTGGGAAAACGTGCGCTTTTCATGGGTTGTGCGTCGGTATGGCCTTCTACCAAAAGTTGCAGCTGTAACTGTTTTGTGCCACGTGTCACGGCTTGAATCTGTTGATCATGTCGTTGAGTGAAAGACGCCAGTTGTAATTGATTCAGTAGTACGCTCAGTTCAATCAGTCGATTTTGCCAAGCGGGTGCGAGTTTGTCAGAGCCGAGTGGAAACAGTTCATCGCCACTATCTTGCATGTGTAATGTTAAACGTATGCCTTTACTAACGGTGTTTTCAACTTGTAACCAATCCAGTTTAAACTGTTTTTTAATGGCGAGCGTTTGCTTAAACAGTTGCATTTGTACCTTTTGAAAATGGCGCTTTTCACTGTTTTGTTCGAAGGTAATCAGATTCATCGACAGAATAAAGAAGGCGAGTAAGGAGGTGAAGAGCGAAATGTAGGTGAGTAGCCAAGCACTTTCTCGATCCATCTTGGGGAAGTTAACTGAAAGAGAGGGTTTTAAACGATGGCCGTTCATCTTGCTCGTTGCTCATTAATATCGTTGCGAAGACGTTGTGAAACAAACATCAGCAGTTCATCTTTAATGCGCAATGGCGATTCTTGGCGGTGAATGGCCAATATGCCCATCATGATGATTTCAGCTTCACGAATTTCTTGTTTAGACAAATTACTCAATTTGCCCGCTATGGGTAAAAAGATAAAGTTAGCCAGTAACACCCCATAAAAAGTGGTCACCAGTGCCACGCCCATGCCTGTGAGCAGTTGCTGCATCACATCATTACCCTCACTCATGGCGAAGTTGTCGGCTGGATTGGTATTGCCTTGCATGCTCATCATCATAATCAGTCCCATCACTGTTCCCAGCATGCCGAAGGCGGGGGCATAAGAAGCCATGTTATAGAACATTTCCTGACAGTTGGCATGACGCAGCTGCATGCTGGATAGCTCGTTGTGTAGGTTGCGTTCGAGTGCACTGTTGTCGTTGGTTATTAATAGCTCGGCTAAGCCAAGTCGAATAAATCCGTGATCAATTGTGTCTATGTGTTTTTCTAATGCTAGTTTGCCATGACGTTGTGCGATAATGGCGAGGTCGAGCAACTCATCAATAACGAGTTTTTCAGAACGACTTTCTCGGCTCATGGCGATCCAAATGCCTTTGAATAAGCAGGTTAGTTGATTGAGCGGATAATTGATTAATACGGCTGCCAGCACCCCACCCACGACGATTAGCGCCGAGCGAGCATCAAGAAAAGCGGACACAAAATGCATTTGTTGGTAATCGAACATACTGGAAACGATGACGATTACGCCGAGCATTAGGCCGAGTAGGGTGGCAAGTTTGTTCATTATGGTTAAAGCAACATAGGGTGTGTTTGGCTCATCATAGCTTTTTGGTTAACTTCATCGACTATTGATAAAGCACAAAGTGAACCAACTTATATTTTTTAATAGTGATTGTGGGGTTTTCATGAATCAAAGCAGGGAAATTGTGATTGATATTCGCCCAGAAGCGGAGTTTTTGCAAGGACATCAGCAGGGCAGTGTTCATTTTGATGGCGTTTTGGCTCTGTCAGAGCGTCAGTATGAATTACCAGAACCACAGCAAGTCATGACCATTGTGCATGGATCGGAGCAAGTTGCTGATTTATTAGCTTGGATTCAAACCAAAGGTTGTCAACACACACAATTGCAACTTTGGTCTGAAGCTTTTAAGGAGCAGCTAATACGGCAGCAAGCTTTGGCGACGGGAGTGTCTGATGGCTACGCTTGGCGTCCATCTAAAGTGGTTGAATATTTCACCAATAACGTGGCTTTGCCCGATGATGTTCAATTACGTCAAGGCGTGGATATTGGCTGCGGTGCTGGACGAGATTTGATTTATTTGGCTATGCATGGCTGGCAGATGACGGGGGTTGATGTGCGTTTAGAAATGCTGGAAAAAGCGCAAGCACTAGCCATGCGCCAACAGGTTTTCATCACCACTTGGCAGAGGGACTGTGAGCAGCTTGTTGATCCCTTTGCTGACTTGGCAGATGCGAGTGTTGGTCTTATTAACGTTGCGCGCTATTTGCATCGCCCCTTGTTTCCAGTCATCAGACGTTTATTAGCGCCTAAGGGGTATCTGATCTATCATACCTTTATGCAGGGCTGCGAAGCCTTTGGCAGTCCAAAAAACCCGCGTTTTTTACTGGCTCCTGATGAGTTGTCCATGACTTTTTCTGACTATCAGATTTTGCTTGATGAGGTCATCACCCTAGCGGATGGGCGACCAATGGCAGCCTTTATCGCCAGAAAACCTTAAACTCGTAAAGTCTGAATCAGAAGCGAATCTCACTATTCAGACTTTCCTTTCAGGCATTCTCTAGCTATGAACAATCGTTTTTAGATTGGTAAACTCTAATAAACCCAAGCGGCCCATTTCTCGGCCAACACCAGAGTTGCCTGTACCACCAAAAGGTAAGCGTGGGTCAGAGCGCATTAAGCCATTAATATAGGTGCACCCCGTGCGCAGGTTTTCAGCAATGGTTTGCGCCGTGGTGCTGTCTTGAGTGAAGACCGTTGAACCCAGCCCAAAATGACTGCTGTTAGCTAATGAAATGGCATGTTGAATATCGCTGGCTTTGGTAATAGTGGCGAGAGGACCAAAAGTTTCTTCGTCAAATGCTTTCATGCCTGGCATAGCATTCGCGAGTAATGTCGGTTGATAGCAACCGTCATGTTTCGACCATTTGGCGCCACCACAACACAACTCAGCACCTGAGTTAAGTGTTGCGTTCACTTGTTCATGTAATTCGTCACAGTGTTGGGCGCGTGCGAGTGGAGCTATGTCCGTTTCTGGGTTCATCGGGTCACCCATTTTCAGCTGTTGAATGCGTTCAGTTAGCGCTTCACAAAAATCAGCATAATGATATTTGTCGATAATGAAGCGTTTAGCGGCAATGCAGCTTTGTCCCGCATTGGTAAAGCGTGATTGAATAGCTGTATCTAATGCCAAGTTGAGATTGGCATCTTCCAACACAATAAAAGGGTCAGAACCGCCTAATTCTAGGACAACTTTTTTGAAGTCTGCAGCCGCTGCTTGCGCAACCGAACGCCCTGCGGGTTCACTACCTGTAAGACTGACGCCACGAATATGTGGATGGCGAACCAGTTGCTCAACCTGATTTGCTGGCACAAAAACAACATTAAATAATCCCTCTTTGAAGCCAGCTTCTTGAAATAAGGTGAATAGTGCTTGTGCACATAAGGGCACATTGCTCGCATGCTTTAACAACACGCCATTGCCTGCGATGATGGCTGGAATGGCAGCACGAATGACTTGCCAAAATGGAAAATTCCAGGGCATGACTAATAAAATAACCCCTAACGGAAGGGGTTGCACGAAGCTTTTGCGTGCTTCTGTGGCAATATATTCAGGTTCTAACCAGTCGGCGCTTTGTGTTGCATACACATCGCATAGCCATGCACACTTATCAATTTCGGCTAAAGATTCAACATAGCGTTTACCCATTTCCTGTGTTATGAGTTTTGCCAGTGTTTCTCGATCACGACGCAGTAGTTTAGCTAAGGTTTCGACTGGCTCAACGCGCTCATAAATGGAAAAATGTTTATGCCAGTTTTTGAATGCTTGCTGAGCTTTATTTAAACTTTTTTCTATCTCGGATGCCGATGTAAATGCTATCTTGGCTAATTGCTCTTTGGTCCAAGGATTGCAACTTATTTGGCTCATTGTGTTTCTCGCATCACCTGACTGCCCCAACGTGCTGCGGTTAAGTAATGATTCGACAAATCCATAATCGCTGCGTCTTCATAGGTCAAAGACATGAGGTCGGCATAAGGGTTTTCAAATTGTTTGGCAATCCACAAGGCTTGTCCAACTGAACCTTGATAATTGATCATGGCTGTTTTTAAGTGCTCAGCGATCGGTAATTCATCCAGCACCTCGTCTTGGGGCAAGTCAAAGTAAGCACCCAAGGTTGAAAAAAGTCCTACTAAAAAATAGCTGTCTTTTTCGCTTTTGTGTCCACAGTGTTCGGCTAACTGCTCACAAAGTTTAGCGCGTACCAGCGATGTTTCCATCAGAGCTTGAGGTTTTTCATCCACTTCCGACATCAAAATCATGCTAATCCATAATTTTAAGCGCTTTAATCCCATATAACGAATGGCATCTGTGATGGAAGTAACCTGAATGGGTAGATTGTGTTGCGGTTGATTGATAGCAGTAAGCAGTTTATGACTTAGTGTGACATCATGGCTAATAATGTCTGCTAAGGTTTCTAGCTCAGTATCATTGTTGTTTACTTTAGATAAGAGTTGTAACAAATTTAATTTACTGGCGCTGAGTTTTTTGCCATGCAACACAATCGGATTGGTAAAGAAAAAACCTTGAAAATAATCAAAACCACTGGCTTTGAGTTGTTGCACACTGCTGTCATCGAGTACGTCCTGTGCAATCACCTTTAGTGATGCTTGGTGCAATTTAGCAATTATCGCCGCATAGTCTTCGTGTTGATGCTGTTTGGGATTAATCTTAACATACTGACAAGCACTTGCCACGCGATCATGATCAGGGTTGTTTGGCTGATAGTTGCTTAAACATAAGCGGATACCACCTAGACGAAGAGTTTTTAATAGCTTAAGTGTTTCTGGCTGTTGTGCAACGGAAACTTCTATTTCGATGATGAGATGGTTTGGATTGGGGGTTAGTGTAAGCAGGCTTTCGTTTAGAACCAATTGATTGGCGCGTAAAAAAATCAGCGCACCACCTGCTAATTGAGCTAGGTCGTGTGTTTTGTGCAGTTGTGTAAAGCACTCTAAGGCGACCTGACCCGTATAGGTAATGGGTTGCATTATTAACTCGTAACCAATAATGGCCATTTGTGCATTGAGAATAGGTTGTCTTAGCAGGGTTACGTCGGTCAACATGCAATACCTCTTAATCATTATTATTCGAATTTTTCTGTATCACTTTAGCTTAGCTGAGGCTGGCTTGCAAGGCATTGAGTGCTGTTTTTGTGCGTAATTCAGAGTGCGTTTCCTTTTGTGATGCCTATCTTGTATAATATTGAAGATTTTTAATGAAGGATATCAATATTATGACCATTTCTCGTGTAATTAATTTGTTTGCTGGTCTAATGATCATGATCAGTATTTTGCTAGCTCACATGTCGGGAGCTGTCGATATTACGGAAATGAGCTGGTTGTGGTTGACTGCTTTTGTGGGCTTTAACCTGTTCCAGTTTTCAATCACTGGTTTTTGTCCACTAGACAAAATATTGCGTAAGATGGGCTTTAAAGATAGCGCTGACTCTGGATGCGGTGCGGGTGGTTGCGGATCTCATTAAATTGATTCGTTTTGCTGCTTAATTAAAAAACCGCCGATAGGCGGTTTTTATTATAAGCGGTTTTTATTAAGTGCGTCTGCTAATGGTAAGTAGCTGATTAATTGGTTTGGGCTTTAACACAATCAGTGTGCTTTTAGCCCCACACCTTACGTCTCGCCTGCACACCGTTCGCTAGGGCTTCTAAACTATCGACACTGGCTTCCCAGCCTAAACAACCATCGGTGATGCTTTGGCCGTAGGTGAGAACGCAATCGGGTTTCACGTCTTGGCGACCTTCAACCAAGTGGCTTTCGATCATCACGCCCATAATGCTTTTATTACCAGCAGTGAGTTGATCGGCAATATTGTCCGCTACCAAAGTCTGCTTACGAAAGTCTTTGTTGCTGTTGGCATGGGAACAGTCAATCATTAACTTTTGACGCACACCTGCTTTTGCCAGTTTATCAACTGCATCGGCAACGTGAGGTGCTGAGTAATTTGGTTCGCCATTGCCGCCACGAAGAATGATGTGACAATCATCATTGCCTTTGGTATGGAAAATGGCTGAACGACCTTCTTTGGTCAGTGACATGAAAATATGCGAACGCTCAGCAGCACGAATGGCGTCAATGGCAATGTTGACACTGCCATCGGTGCCATTTTTAAAGCCAACAGGGCAAGATAAGCCCGAAGCTAACTCGCGATGTCCTTGGCTTTCGGTGGTGCGCGCACCGATGGCACCCCAACTCACCAAGTCGGCAATATATTGTGGTGAAATAAGGTCTAGAAATTCAGTGGCTGCTGGCATGCCCATGCTGTTAATATCCAGCAGTAAGCCACGTGCCAGGGCTAATCCCTTGTTGATTTGAAAAGATTCATCTAAATTCGGATCGTTAATCAGTCCTTTCCAACCCACAGTGGTGCGAGGCTTTTCGAAGTAAACGCGCATAACAATCAGTAGGTCTTTTTCGTAGCGTTTTTTGACTTCCAGTAACCGACTGGCATACTCGCGCGCGGCGTCAGGGTCATGAATCGAGCATGGACCGACAACAACGAGTACACGGTCATCATTGCCATTTAATATGTCATGTATCTGGGCGCGTGTATCATGAATTAACTTAGACGCGCGCTCAGTCATGGGATAACGAGCGTGTAACTCTTGCGGTGAAATGACTTCGGTCATAGTGCGAATGCGCAGGTCGTCGGTAGCGTACTTCATGGCGTTATGGCTGCATAAAAATAAAATTAATAGCCCTACATTATCCCATAAATCAAGGTTAGTGGCTAGTTTTGTGCTCATGGACTTTGTTAAGAGCAGGCGATAATGAGTAGGAAACCTCTAAAAATCTAGCTTCGCTCGTTTTTAGACTTTCCAATTTTGTTTTTAGCTGAAAGAAGAGGTTTTATCAATGTGTTAGATGCTATTTTTAGCAACCCCTTCCTTCAGGCTTCCTACCCATTGGGTTATTAGATGTTCCCAGTAGTTTAATAACGCATTTTAGGCTAAAATTGAAGATTATCTCTAATTTTTGCTCTAAAACGGTCATCATGAAACAAGCTTTGCATTCTCTCGTTGTCTCTGGTTTAACGCAATGTCGTGACGCAGGTCATATTGCTCGGTTCGATCCCGCTCAAATTAAAATCGAATTGCCACGCGATAAGAGTCATGGTGACTTTGCTACCAACGTGGCGATGATGTTGGCGAAACCCAATGGCATGAATCCTCGTGCTTTAGCAGAGCAACTCATTGCGCATCTGCCGAGTGCCGATTGGTTGGTTGGTGCAGAAATTGCTGGTCCTGGCTTTATTAATTTTCGCGTACAGGCTGCAGCTAAATTTGCCATTTTAGCGACTATTTTAGAAAAAACAACGGATTACGGGCGCATTAATGCAGGTGAAGGCAAGTTGGTGCAAGTGGAGTTTGTGTCGGCAAACCCAACTGGTCCTTTGCATGTGGGGCATGGACGTGGCGCGGCTTATGGTTCGGCACTGGTTTCGCTGTTGCGTCATGCGGGTTATCAGGTTGAAGCAGAATATTACGTCAATGACGCAGGTCGTCAGATGGATATTCTGACCGTCAGTGTGTGGTTGCGCTATTTGGCGTTATGTGGTGAGTCGTTCACTTTCCCGAGTAATGGGTATCAAGGCGATTACATCATCACCACCGCGCGTGCGCTGCTGAGTGAACAAGGCGAAAATCTGCGTGCGAACGCCACCGAGGTGTTTGCCAATGTATCTGCCGATCAGGTATTAGATGCCATGGGTCAGGTTATTAGTGGGGATAAAGAAGCGCATATTGATGACATTATCGTCAATGCACGTCGATTGTTGGGGACAGATAAATACCGCCTCATTCTTGATCGTGTGTTACACGATATTTTGGTCGATATCAAAGAAGACCTTGCCGAGTTTGGTGTGCATTACGATAATTGGTTTAGTGAACGTTCTTTAATGGATACGGGTATCGTTGATGCAGCCTTGGCGCGTTTAGAGGCGGCAGGTAAGCTCTACGAAAAAGAGGGTGCTATCTGGTTCCGTTCAACTGATTATGGCGATGCGAAAGACCGTGTGGTGGTGCGTGATAATGGCATTAAAACCTATTTTGCTTCTGACATCGCCTACCATTATGACAAGCTGTCACGAGGCTATGAAAAAGTCATTAATATTTGGGGATCAGATCACCACGGTTACATTCCGCGCGTGCGTGGTTCGATTCAAGCGATGGGCGAGGACGATGCGCGTTTAGAAGTCTTATTGGTGCAGTTTGCCGTACTCTATCGTGGTGCGGAAAAAGCGTCTATGTCAACGCGTTCGGGTCAGTTTGTCACCCTGCGCGAGTTGCGTGAAGAAATTGGTACCGATGCGACGCGCTTTTTCTATGTCATGCGTCGTTGCGATCAGCACATGGATTTTGATTTGGATTTGGCTAAATCGAAAAGTAATGAAAATCCACTTTACTATATCCAGTATGCTCATGCGCGTTGTTGCGGTGTGTTTACGCAGGCTGTGGCTAAAGGCTTCCGTGCTTGGCAATCAGAGCTGGGCTTGTCGCAGTTGGCACTGCTAACAGAAGAAGCTGAAGCCGAGTTAGCGCAAAAGCTGGCGCAGTTCCCCGAAGTGATTCAACACGCAGCGCGTGACCATGAACCTCATCAAATTGCTTATTACTTAAAAGAGTTAGCAACTCAGTTACACAGTTATTACAACAGCACGCCCGTGTTGGTAGAGGATGATGCGTTACGCAATGCTCGTTTAACGCTGCTGGCAGCAACTCGCATTGTATTGGCGAATGGCTTGACGTTACTGGGTGTTTCTGCACCAGAGCGTATGTAAGCGATTGACTATGATGAGCGAATTGGGGTGGCAAATGTATGGCGCGTGATTATCGTTATGGTCACAAGTCAGCTGTACCTGCTCCTCGTCGCACCCAGCAGGGTGAAGAGGCGCAAGCTTCCGAACATCGCGCAGCAGATAAGCCAGCTAAGCCTTTCTCATCCATCATTCGCAAAAAGCCGAAACAGCAAATCTCCCACAGCGCTACTGATGCGCATAAGTCCGTCGTTACCGAACCCACGAAAGCAATCAGTGAACCCAAGTTGAGTCGTGACAAGGCTCTCAACACCTATCGTCAAAGCAAACTTGAGTCATCTAGTGCTAAAACTTCTGTTGCTGATGACGATGTGCAGAAAGTTAAAAATAAAGTTTACCGTGATTCTTTGCCTAAACACATTCGTAAAGAACTAGAAGCACAAGAGGCTTTGGCGAAGGCACAGGAAGAACAGGCTGAAAGGGAGCGTTTGGCACAAATGGCGGCGCAAAAAGAAAAACGCCGTCAACGCTTGAGTTTAGGGAGCTGGTTGTCGATTGCTGGTTTAACGGTGGTGGGTATTGCTTGGTTGTTATATGCCCCTTTCTTTTTAGCTTTTGCATTTGAAATGGGATGGGTGTCAGAAGAAACGCGCAATCGTATGGATCCAGCCGCCAGTATGCGTAGTGAATTGGCAAGCAAGACCATTGAACCGATTAAAAAGTCAGCACCCAGTACAGCAGAAGCACCCGTTGAAGATCCCAATGCTGTTAAATACACCTTTTATGGGGAATTGCCTAAGGATGTGGTATTGGCAGGTGCGCAGCCATTAGCGGTTAAAACAAAAGCGCCTATGTATCTTCAGCTCTTATCGCTACCTAACGAGGCTCAGGCTCAAGCCGAGCGTCGTCGCTTGGTGCAAAAAGGTTATGTGGTACAAATGGCTACGTTAGCGGGTAAATCGGGTAATAATTACGTACTGCGCATGGGGCCTTATGATGATCAGCGAACACTGAATCGCTTAAAAGTCGAGTTACAAAAGTTAGGTATTGATGCACGTGAGGTGAGTTTAGCTAGCGTGGTTAAAGCATCAGAAGCTGTTAAAGTCACAACAAGCAATACGCCGAATCAGCCAAATAATGTACCAGCAAATAACACACGCGGTGCTGTTGCGCCGCGCTAACCAGTTGGCGTTTGTACGACTTATTGATTTTGGGACAGTGTCGTACGGTTGCGTCCATTTTTTTTAGAGTGATAGAGTGCTTTGTCGGTACGATGATACCATTCGTCCCATGTTTCTCCGGGTTTATAGCTAGAAACACCGAGAGAGATGTGAATGTTGTTAATCGTTTCACCCGTATCTTTACGTTTTAATTGACTATTCGCTACTTTGATACGAATGCGTTCTGCCAGTTGTTCTGCTTGTGCTAAGCTGGCATGCTGAATGAGCAGCGCGAACTCTTCTCCGCCGATACGTGCCAAAAGCTGAGAGGGTTCAATGACTTTTTGTACCACGCCTGCAATAAAGCGTAGCACAGCATCACCAATGAGATGGCCGTAGGTGTCATTGAATTGTTTAAAAAAGTCGATATCAAACAAGATTAGACAGAGTTGATCTCGTTGTTTAGTTGATTGCATGCCTTGTTCGATGCGTAAATCGAAAGCGCGACGGTTGGGTAGTTTTGTTAGTGTATCTGTCATTGATTCGCTGCGTGCCTCAATTAGTTCTTGTTGTAAAGATCGAATTTTAGTAGTAGCTGTGATGAGTTCTTGTTGTATTTCGGATTGTGACGAGGCAATTGAGCGGGTTGTGGCTAAGACGTTGTGCGTTAAGCTGGCTAGCGTTTGCGCATCAATATCGCCGCGTGTGGTCAGTTCATGAATGAAATTGTCGAGCGCTTGCGTGTGTTTGTCGACCCCTGTAGTCCAATCCATCAGACGAGAAATCATATGCTCTAAAAATTTACGGAAAGCTTGTTCCAGTTCTGAGGTGTCGGCTTGCTTGTCTTTGAGTAAAGATTCGTAAATTTTCATGCCAAGTAAGTTGGTGTACCCATGGTGCATAACACCTTCATTTAGAAGTGAATTTAATTTTTTGTCATTCCCTAAAAAATATTCATACCACACTAAAAAGTTAATGGGTGTGGGACTGACTTGATGCTGGGTAAATGCCTGTTCGATCTGATCGAAAATCGCATCGGCTTCGGCTTTGCTTTGAGTGTAAACTTTCATGAATGGGTTAGCCTTGGTGTCAATAACTCTGTTGTAGCTTAGTCTACCACTTTTTAATTTTGTTTTTAAGTGGTAGCATAAGTAATTTGACTATGTATTAAAGAGAGTTGCGCTAAATGTTGTTACTTAAATTGCACGTGTTATTTGTGCTACTGTCAGGTTTTGGGTTTTTTATGCGTGGGCTTGGGCATCTTAGAGGACAGCCTTGGGTGCAACGCAAATTGGTACGCATTCTGCCACATGTGGTGGATACGGGATTATTGGCAACGGCCATCGCGTTACTGGTGACTTTAGAAATTAGTCCACTGACCGACTGGGTGTTGGCAAAAATTATAGCCTTGATTGCGTATATTGTGTTGGGTGTGTTTGCTTTTAGAGTGGCCAAAACGCCAGAACGTAAAGCTGTATTCTGGGGGTTGGCTTTGTTGGTTTTCGCTTATATGTATGGTGTGGCGATTACCAAAAGTGTGACTTGGTAAGCAACTCGTTATGTCGATGCAGTTGCCGGTTCAGCAAGCGGAAACACAAATTCGTGCTTTGGGTCATAGAGTGACCAGTGCGCGGGTGATGACGCTGGCTTACTTATTACAAGCCGATAAACCAGTAACCCATGAGGAGTTATTGTCGAATCTGGCTCTGCCGATGGATCGTGTGACCCTTTATCGTGTTTTGGATTGGTTGGTGCGTCAGCGTTTGGTGCATAAGGTGACGACCGAAGATCGACTATGGCGTTTCATCGCTGGTGATGGGGGGCGTGTGCATCATCCGCATTTTTATTGTGAAAATAGCGGCAAGCTGATTTGTTTACCCGAGGTAGAAATCCCATCTATGCAGTTACCTAAGCGATTTAAGGTGTCCCACGTGGAAGTGATTTTTCACGGTGTGTGCGAAGAGGCATAACGACTGAATGTCGATCGGGGCGCTTGAATGCGCCCTTATTTTTCGCTACTATATGCAACAAGTAGGCAAAAGCAAATTAGTTATCCTTATAGCTCAGTTGCATTTATGGAAAGTATAGCGAGAAAAATGAAATGAAAAAAATAAAATTATCTTTAGCCATTGGCTTGTTGGTGGCAGGTTTTAATGTTTACGCTAGTGATGACTTGTCGGCGCTGAAGGCACAAATTGCGGCGCAGCAGGCACAGTTGGAAAAGATGATGCAGCAAATGCAAGCCTTAGAAACGAAAGAGCAACAAGTTGAGACCAAGGTTGCACCGATAGCTGCAGTCACCCCTGTTGCCAGTGAACAGAAACCCGTATCGAGTTATCAAGGTAGTTTAGACGAAGCGCGAGCAGCGAGTCGTAAATTGTCTGATCCTGTTAAAGTAGGTGGTATTAAAGGTAATCCATTTTCGGGAAGCAATATGAACCCTGATGTGGCAGTCATTCTCGATGGCAGCTATGTCAATCGAAATCAATCGAACAGCCAATATGGTGCTTTGGGTATGCCAGGCTTTTTTCATGGTTTGGGTGCGGCACATGAAGGTCACGCGCACGGTGCTGGTTATAACATGAATAATGGCTTTAACCTGAATTATGGTGAGTTAGTTTTTTCAGCAGCAGTTGATAAGTATTTCGATTTGTTCGCGGTGATTCATGCTGGCGAATCGGGTGCAGCGTTGGAAGAAGCTTACGCCAATACACGTAGCCTACCGTTTAATACGCAATTGAAGTTTGGTAAATTCTTATCGGGATTTGGTCGTTTGAATGGTCAGCACCATCATTATTGGGATTTTGCTGACCAGCCGTTGATTTACCAAGGTGTGTTTGGTTCACACGGTTTGTTAGAGAAAGGTGTGCAAGCCACTTGGTTAGCCCCGACGCGCAACTATTTACTGTTTGGTGCGGAAGTGTTGCAGGGTGAAAATGAGCAAAGTTTTGGTACGAAAGCGATTAGCGTCAAAGCCAATAAAGTCACGAGCATTGAAAAAGAAACCGCTTTTGCTTCACAAGTCGATGGCGTTGGCTTAGCTGTTGGTTTTGTCAAAACAGGGTTTGATATTGGCAGTAGCAGTTGGATAGCAGGTGCTTCTTATGCTGCGGGTAACATGCGCTTAGATCACACAGAAGATGAAAAACCTCATGCAAAAAAGGGTTCGGTAAGTATTACAGGATTGGACTTAACGGGTAAATACTTTTTGGATGCGACGCGCTACCTAATGTGGCAATCAGAGTATATTAAACGTGAATTAACGGATGCTCAGGTTGCGACCTATCCAAGCAATACTGGTGGTGTGAGTGATAACTTAATCATGCCTAAATTATCGCAAGACCAGTCAGGCTATTATTCGCAGCTCATTTGGAAGTTTGCACCGCAATGGCGCACGGGGTTGCGTTATGATGCGATTGATCAGAATAGCATTAAAGTAAATGGAATAGATAGAAACACACCCTATGGCAATCGCAATACGGTGATGGTTGAGTACAATCCGACTGAGTTTTCACGAATTCGATTACAATACGCACAAAACGGGGCTTTTTTTACTGAAGAAAATGAGCGTAAGCGCTTCGATGAAATTTTACTGCAGTTTAATATGGCGATTGGTGCGCACGGAGCGCATAGCTTCTAAAACCCGTTGTGCGGTCATCCGTTAGATGAGGATAAATAGTGTGAAAAAAAGGTTTTGGGCGACACTGGTCGCCCTTTTCTGTTATCAGGGGTCTGCTTATGCCACGTTGAATGTGGTGGCAACTTATGGCTGGATTGGTGATTTGGTGCAGCAGATTGGTCAAGAGCGCGTATCGGTAACGGTATTGGCACAAGCCAGTTTCGATCCGCATTTTGTACCACCCAAACCTTCGTTAGCGGTGACGTTGCGCAATGCCGACTTGTTGGTCATTAATGGCGGTCAGTTAGAAATTGGTTGGTTGCCGCCTGTGTTGCGTCAAGCGGCTAATGCACGCATTCAACCGAATAGTGAAGGTTTTTTAGATCTGTCTAGTTTGGTAACGCTTTCTAACCCGCGTCCCCGTGCCTCGCGTGCCGATGGTGATGTGCATCCCGATGGCAATCCGCATTATGTGTTTAACCCGGATAATATGGCTGCGCTGGCATTTGGTGTGGCGCACCAGTTATGTCATTTAGACAAGGCCGGTTGTGGGTTTTATGAGCAGTCATTAGCACGATTTGATCAACGTTGGCAAGTGGATATGCAAAAGTGGCAAAAAAAGCTGGCGCCATTGAAGGGTAAACAGTTAGTTCAGTATCATGAAAGTTTTGATGATTTAGCGCATTGGTTAGGTATGACTATCGTGGCGAATGTTGAGCCGGTTCCCGGTGTGCCGCCGAGTGCCAGTCATTTAGAAAAGCTGTTAAAACGGCTAGCAGATCAACAAGTGGTGATGGTCATTCAAGAGCATTTTCGAGATCGTGAAGCAACAGAGTGGTTAGCCAAGCAGCGTCAAGTTAAGTGGCAGGTATTACCTTCCGATGTGGGGGCGAGTGCGCAATCAAAAGACCTGTTCAGTTGGTTTAATGAGATTGTCGATAGGTTAGCCCCATGAGTTTATTAGAACTCTTCTGGCCTGCTTTGCTATTAATGTTGGCTTTATCGCTGCTGCTCGTTCCCTTTGGCACGGAAGTAGTGAAGCGAGGTGTGATTTTCCTCGATTTAGCAGTGGGGCAGTGGGCAGCCTTGGGCGCGGCAGTGGCAGTGTTATGGTTGCATGAAGCTGAGTGGGGGCTATGGTTGGGTGCCTTGCTGGGCGCTTTATTGGCAGCTTCGCTGGTCAGGTTTTTGTCGTTGAAAGCCAACTCGGTGGCATTGGAAGCACCGATTGGACTTTTGTATGCTTTGGCTTTGTCGGTGTTTATGTTGGTGCAAGCTAATGCCGGCAGTCAGCGCGAGGTGATTGCGGCTCTCGTCGCTTATGATGTGCTGTTTATTAGTGCCGAACAAGCGTTATTGAGTTTATTTGTTGCTGTGTTGGTTGTGGTGTTGTGGTTGCGTTGGGCATGGTTGCGTGAGCAGGGCTTTTACTGGATGTTTGCCTTAGTTTGTGCTTTTGCCGTGAAAATGGCAGGGCTGTTGGTGGTGTTTGCTTTGCTGTTGGCACCGGCATTAATGGGTTTGCCGTTTAGGTACCAGGCATTATGGTCTAAGTGGTTATTGGCAATTGTGCTGTCTTGGTTAGGCTTGTTCGTTGCCTTCAGTTTCGACTGGCCTGCGGGTTATACGCTCGTAGCTTTATTGTCGCTGTCGGCTTTGTTGGTTTATGGCTGGCAGAGCCGTCGTTCGGTAGGTTAGCGATCACCTTTAATTTTAGGCGCGAATCCGTTACCATGAGGGTATTGCTTAATGGTTCAGAAGGAAGCGACAACGATGGCTCATACCTTGGCACAAGTGTGCATGCGTGCAGAATTAGGATTGGCATCGATAGATTCTGCAATGAATCCAAAAAATTCTGTTGCAATTTCTTTTTATAGGAAATATCTTAAAACGCAATCTATTGGGGGCTTTGGGGAAGGGGTTGACCATTTTTATCCTGTAACAGATTGATAATACCGCTTTTACCAAAAAATAAATTAGCAAGTCTGAAAAAAGCCGAAAGCCTTTTTTCAGGTCTTTCTTAGAAAAAAAGAAGTTATGTAATGAGCACCTCTAATAACCCAATGGGTAGGAAGTTTCTGCTTACGCAGCACTAAAGTGTGAAGGAAGGGGTTGCTAAAAATAGCATGTAACACAGTGATAAAACCCCTTCTTTCAGCTAAAAAATAAACTTGGGAAGTCTAAAAACAAGCGAAGCGAGGTTTTTAGAGGTTTCCTAATCTCGCTAATACTGATAGGAGCTCATTGTGAATATATTTAATCAGCGAAGTATTAAATTTCGTATCATGTTGGGTTTCGTTACTCTTGGATTTTTATTGTTAGTCATTGTTCTGGCTAGTTGGTTTACACTGAATCATGTGCAGTCATTAGCAAAGCAAATCATTGAAAAGTATGAGCCGCAAGTTGATCGTATGACTAAGGTTGAGTTGTTGATGATTAGGATTTCATTAGAGTCACGTCATGCTATTTTGTCTGCTAATGAACCAACACAATTAAAGGCAACCCTGGATAGAATTCACGACAATCGTCGTGAGTTAGTTGAACTCATTCATGAAACAGAAAAGAATTTATCTACCTTGAAAGGTCGTGAAATTTTAGAACGAATAAAAGAAGGCGACGCCCTATTTTGGCAAATCGCCTTAAAAATTGTTGACAATGCCCAAAACGGCAATGTGCAGAAAGCCTACGAATTGCTTACCTCGGAAGTTGTTCCAGCGCGTAACAAGCAACTCGCTAATATTGAAGAGCAGAAAATGTGGCAACGCGAGTTAATGAGTCAAGCACTGAATGAAGCCAGTGAAGTTGTTGCTTTAGTCAAATCATTATTACTATTTATGTTATTAGGCGTGTCTACCCTAGTAAGTTTTTTCTTGTTGCGCTTAGTCAATTCCATTACGCAGCCATTGGATCATTTATTGGCAACCATTGTAAGTATTGAACGTAGCAAAGACTACGGACAGCGTGTTCAAGTTGTTAGTTTTGATGAAGTAGCACATACAGCCCTTGCTTTTAATCGCATGATGGACATAGTAGAAAATCATAGCAATCAATTGGCTATGCATCAGGAAATTTTAGAACAAACGGTGCAACAAAGAACATCCGAACTGAGTGCAGCCTTAGAAGCTGCTAAAGCTGCCAGTAAAGCGAAAAGTAATTTTCTTGCAAATATGAGTCATGAAATTCGTACCCCTATGAATGGAATCATTGGAATGACAGAACTGGCTTTAGCTAGCAACAATGAAATGGAAAGATTGGAATACATGAAAATTGTTAAAAGTTCAGCTGCAACTCTGCTCGCAATTATTAATGATATTCTCGATTTTTCTAAAATTGAAGCCAATAAGATGATGCTAGAGCAAATCAGCTTTCAATTGCGTGAAACAGTTAATGAATCGATAAAAATTTTGCTTCTTAGAGCAAAAGAAAAAGACATTGATATTATTTGTCAGTTTGATGACAAGCTGCCTAACAATCTTATCGGAGATCCAACCAGATTGGGGCAAATCCTTATTAATTTAATTGGCAACGCAATTAAATTTACAGAACAAGGAAAGGTAGTAATTACTTTTGCTCTTGAAGGCATGTTTGAAGACCAACAAAAAGTGGTTTTGTTTGTGAGCGTTGAAGATACTGGTATTGGAATTCCTTCGGACAAGCTTGATACTATTTTTGAATCCTTTGCACAGGCTGATGTCTCAACCACACGGCGTTACGGCGGTACTGGGCTTGGTCTTGCCATAACCAATAGCTTGGTGCAATTAATGGGCGGAAGCATGAGCGTTGAAAGTGAATTAGGAAAAGGCAGCACATTTCATTTCACGGTCATTATGTCAGTTGACCATAATCCCAAGCATGTTAGCCAAACTCATATGATCAAGAACAAATCTATAGAAAGCAATCATAATCCTAGTTTAAACATTCTGCTGGTTGAAGATAATGCCATTAACCAGATGTTAGCGATTCGTTTACTCGAAAAGTGGGGGCATAGAGTAACGCTTGCCGAAAATGGTCAGCAAGCGGTTGATCGGTTGTGTGTTGCAAACGAGCAATTTGATTTAGTTCTAATGGACATGCAAATGCCCATTATGGGCGGTATTGAAGCAACTCAACTCATTCGAGTTGATGAAAGCAGTAAAGGAAAACCTCATCAACTTATTATCGCTATGACTGCAAACGCCATGGAAACAGACAAAGAGGCTTGCTTGGCTTCTGGCATGGATGATTTTATTACAAAACCCATTAATCAGTTGTTGTTAAAAGAAAAAATAAGCAATTTTTTGCACCAACCTAGTTAAGTATTGTGTAAGATATGAGCAATATGTCGTATCTTAACGATACTTAAGGAATCTATACAACATGGCTCATACCTTGGCACAAGTGTGGACGCGCGCGGAATTGGGTTTGGCATCGCCTGCGGTGATGGTGGAAGTGCATTTATCGAATGGTTTGCCCAGTTTAACGCTGGTAGGTTTGCCCGAATCGGCGGTGCGTGAAAGTAAGGATAGGGTGCGTAGTGCTTTGCTATCATCGGATGCGGATTACCCGACCCGACGCATCACCATTAACCTAGCACCAGCCGACTTGCCCAAACATGGTGGTCGTTATGACTTACCCATTGCCATTGGCTTGTTGGCGGCATCGGGGCAGGTGCCGAGTGATCGGCTTGCGCAAACCGAATGGGTCGGTGAGTTGGGGCTGGATGGTGAGTTGCGTCCTGTCGCGGGTATTTTATCCGTAGCGATGGCAGTGAGTGAGTCGGGACGTACCTTGATTGTACCCAGCGAACAATTGGCGGTGTGTGCGGTCGTGCCTAACTTACGTGTGTTAGGGGCATCGCATTTGCGTGAGGTGATGGCTTTTTTAGCGGGAACAGGAACGTTACACACAGCCGATGGTCGCAGTTTGGCACAGGAAAATTTGCCACAGCCTGATTTAATTGAAGTGCGTGGTCAGGCAATGGGCAAGCGGGCGTTAGAAATTGCCGCTGCGGGTGGTCATAGTCTGCTATTGGTTGGTCCGCCAGGTAGTGGCAAAAGTATGCTGGCAACACGTATGGCGGGCATTTTACCGCCCTTGTCGGAAGTGCAACGTTTGCAGTCGGCGGCGATTCATTCGTTGGCCAGCTTACCCGTAGAGGCGATATTGGCGGGTCAGTTGCCTTTTCAAGCGCCTCATCATTCGGCATCGGCGGTTGCCTTAGTGGGAGGGGGTAGTAAACCCCGTCCTGGTGCGATTTCTATCGCCACGCATGGTATTTTATTTTTAGATGAACTGACCGAATTCGACCGACGCACGCTGGAAATGCTGCGCGAGCCGTTAGAATCGGGGGAAGTGCGCATTGCACGGGCGGCTTATCAAGCGACTTACCCTGCCAATTTTATGCTCATTGCTGCGATGAATCCCTCGCCGAGCGGTTATTTTGCCGATGATCCTAAATGTCGCTCCACTCCCGAACAAACGGCGCGTTATTTGGGTAAAATTTCAGGGCCTTTGTTAGACCGCATCGACTGTCAAGTGGAATTGCCTGCCGTTGAAGTGTCGGCTCTACAACAACTGCCCGATGGTGAGCCTAGTGCGGTGGTGGCACAACGTGTTGCTCAAGCCAGAGCCTTAGCGCAACAGCGTGGTAAACTGAATGCCGATTTAACGCCGCACGACTTGGATCAATTTGCCAGACTAGATGCAGCAGGCAAGAAACTGCTGGCGCAAGCGATGGAGCGATTTGGGCTTTCGGCACGTTCTTATCATCGTATTTTGCGTGTTGCACGCAGTATTGCCGATTTAGCACAGAGTGAGTCGGTACAAAGCGCTCATTTAGCCGAAGCCTTAAGTTTACGCGCCTTAGAGCGTCGGTTGCATAAACTCGGTAATCAATGAAAGGAACATGCATGAATGATTGCGCGTTGAGTATGGCTGCTTTTTTGTTGGCGTTAGCGGTGGGGCTGGGTGCGTTTGGCGCTCATGCTTTGGCGAGTTTAGTGGATGCTAAGGCTTTAGCTAACTGGCAGACGGCGGTGCAGTATCACTTTATCCATGCGCTGGCGCTGTTGGTGCTAGCGGTATGGATGCGGCTCGGTGCGCCCAGCTATGTTGTTAAAGTCAGTTGGGGATTGGTGCTGGGTACGTTGCTCTTTTCAGGTAGTTTATACGCCTATGTCTTAACGGCTTGGAAGCCGCTGGTGTTTTTCACACCCATTGGCGGCAGTGTTTGGTTGTTCACTTGGTTAGTGTTGGCTTGGTTGAGTGCGAAAAGCCGTCCAAACCACTAAGATTTTTCGTTGCGATTAATGGCATCTATGACTGGCAAGGGGTAACGATTAAAAATACTGCAAAAGAGTTCAGCTGTTTTCTGGGTATCGTACAAGGCACCGTGTGCTTGGTGATTGTCCCAACTCATACCCGAAAACATCGCCGCTTTCGCTAATACCGTTTGACCATAAACCAAGGCGCCAAGGGTAACGCTGTCGAGGGTGCTGAACTGATGAAACGGGCATTTGAGCTTGTTTCTTTCTGCCGCTGCTTTAACAAACGATAAGTCAAAAAAAGCATTGTGTCCGCATAAGATAGCGCGGGTGCAACCCGTTTCTTTCACCCGCTTTTGAATAGGGATGAAAATTTGTTCCATCGCTAGCTTTTCATCAATGGCTAAACGTAGCTGACTGTGTGGGTCGTAGCCTAAAAAGTCTTTAGCTGCTTGCTCAATATTTGCACCGGCAAAGGGTTTAACATGCGCATGAATGGTTTCACCCGGCACTAACAGGCCGTCGCTATCAATATCTAAAATCACTGCTGCAATTTCTAATAAGGCATCGGTTTGTGGATTAAAACCACCCGTTTCGACATCGATAACAACAGGTAAAAAACCGCGTACGCGGCGGGCAAGAGGGTGTTTTGGGTGTTTGGAACTCATGCTAGGGCTTTAGTAAACACCGCTGAACGACGCTGAAAGTTGTATAACTGAGCGCGCGCTTGCGGTAGGGTGGAAATATCAGTTTGGACGAAACCATGACGGATAAACCAATGCATGGTTTGTGTGGTGAGTAAAAAGAGTGATTGAATACCTTGTTGTTTGGCGCGACGTTCGATGTAACCCAGCAGTTTTGCACCACGCCCGCCGCGACGGTAGGTGTCGTCGATGGCAAAGGCGGCTAATTCGGCACTGTTGTTTTGTGGGTAAGGATATAAGGCTGCACAGCCAATAATGGCGCCGTCGCGTTCTAACACGCTGAAGTATTCAATTTCCATTTCCAACTGTTCGCGTGGACGCTTCACTAACGCACCCGAGTTTTCGAGCGGTTCAAGTAACGACAAAATACCGCCTATGTCATCAATGCTGGCTTGGCGCACCACATCATAATCATTTTGGTTAATCATGATGCCGACACCGTCACGGGTAAAGAGTTCAAGCAATAAAGCACCATCGAGCGTGCGGTCGAGTAGGTGTACCCTGTCTACTTCACGAGCAGCTTTTAGGCTAGCATTGAGCAGCGAGCGGGTTGAGTCGGGTAATTCGGCTTGTGCTAGGAGTGTCGGCATGTCATTCGCAGAAAGTTCTGTTGGCAGTGCCGCACGTGCGGCAACAAGGTGTTCAGGGTCGGTCAGCCATAGCAGTTTATCGGCTTGCAGGGCAATCGCCGCTTCGACCGCTAACTCAATACTGGATAAGTTGAAAATGTCGCCAGTAATGGAGTAGGCTTGCGAGGTAAGTAATACAATATGTCCCATATTCAGCACCGCTTCAATGGGATCGGTTTCAATACGGCGCACCGTGCCGGTATGATGAAAGTCGATACCATCAATAATGCCCAGCGGTTTCGCCATTACCCAGTTGCCAGAGGAAACAAACAGAGGGCGCACGGCATAACTTTGTTTGGCTTGTCCGCTAGAAAACCAAGACTCAATTTCGACCCGCATTTGCCCAACCGCTTGTGCCACAGCGGGCAGGTGTTCTTTACGCGTGATGCGAAGACCTTGATGGTATTGACACTCAAAACCTTGTGCGGCTAATTCTGCATCGATAAAGGGACGAGCACCTGCCACTAAAACAATGCGTACATCGAGGCTTTGTAATAATGCCAAGTCTTGAATGAGCGGTAAAGCAGCATCACCATTTTGCAAAGCGGCACCGTCAAGGTAAATCACCACTGTACTGTCACGATGCGCATTAAAATAAGGCGACGATTGACGGAAGGCTTGAACAAAATCGGCTGATGGCATCTGGATACCTCTAAAACCCCATACATTTGGGGGGTGACTGGGCAGTATTTTGCCTCATTATACGCAGTGAGTTAAAACGCAACAACCCCGCACGATTGCGGGGTTGTTGTTTGAATGGGGTCGGAAAAAGGCTTAAGCTGCGTTTTTCTGAGCAATCATGTTTTTGATTACAGGCGATAGCATCAAATCCATCACATCAATCATCTTTTGACCAGGAATCACCAAGGTGTCTGCTTTTTGTAAGAAAGCACCTTCCACTTGTTTGGCGATGCCAGCTAAGTCAATACCGTCCATGCGAACATGGCAAACAATTAAGCTTTCTTCTGGCTTAGGTACAGCCATACCACTGAATGGGTTGGCCGTATCCACTAAAGGTACACGGTGGAAGTTGATGTGGGTGCGATCAAACTGTGGTGTGATGTATTCGGCATAGTCAGGCATACGATCTAAAATGGTATCAACCACTTGCTGAACTGTGTAAGGGCGTTCAGAAGTATCACGATAGATTTTTTGAATCCATTCGATATTAACGCTAGGAACCACACCCACTAACAGATCAACGTGTTGTGCTACATTGGCCGTTTCAGTGACGACGCCACCATGTAGCCCTTCGTAGAACATAATGTCTGTGCCTGCTGGAATATCTTTCCATGGAGTAAAGCAGCCAGTGCCAACACCGTGATGCGCCGCTTCTTCATCGTTGTGAACATAGTAACGACGTTTGCCTGTGCCTGTTTCGCCGTATGTCTTGAACAACTCAGCTAATAAGTCGAAGTGGTTAGCATGTTCAGAGAAGTGAGTTAACACTTTACCTGTTTTACGTGATTCAGCAACTTTTTCACGCATTTCAGCACGCTCGTATTTGTGGAAGCTATCGCCTTCAACCACAGCAACATTTAAATTTTCACGAGCAAATACTTTTTCAAATGCACGTTTAACGAAAGTAGTACCTGCACCAGACGAACCAGTGACCGAAACGACAGGATGTTTAACAGACATGAAAGGTCTCCTTAATAATTAAAACTTATATTCTCTAAAACATTTAACTCCCCACCTATTTTAATGGTGGGAGCTGTGGAGGGAGGCGCTACAATCTTGGTTTTTCATGCTGTAACAAAAGCCTCCTTCCAGAGGTTAACTAATTGATATTTAAGCTGGTAAAGCTTAAATATCTAAATTCGAAACTGATAATGCATTGGCTTCAATAAAGGCTCGGCGCGGTTCAACTTCATCGCCCATTAGGGTGCTGAAAATATCATCTGTAGCAATCGCATCTTCAATACTGACTTTGAGTAAGCGACGCGTGGCTGGGTTCATGGTGGTTTCCCACAGTTGGTCGGGATTCATCTCACCCAGACCTTTGTAGCGTTGAATGCCCATGCCGCGTTTGGCTTCACCGAGTAACCAGTCAAAGGCTTGTTTAACGCTAGTCACGGCAATGGATTTTTCATCACGTCGCACTTGGGCGCCATCACTTAACAAATTACCAATGCGTTCAGCCGCTTGCATGAGACGTTGATAATCGCCCGATAGCCAGAAATCATCACCCATGTCTTGTACGCTATCGAACCCATGCTCATGGGTGGTTAAGCGAATAACATGAGTATCACTGTCAGGGTCTTGATTGTCAGCAGATGCCAAACTAAAACGCGCACCACCAGCAATGAAATCCTGCTCAATACGTGTCATGGCTGAAGTGCACCAAGCAGATAAGTCAGCGTCATTTTTTAAGGTTGCTTCATTCAGTGCGGGTAAATCAATTAATGCACGTAATAAGGCTTCTGGGTAACGACGGCTGTATTTATTGATGACGCGTTCAGCTTGAAAATGGGCAATGGCAAGTTGTTCCAAGGCATGACCCGACATAGTGCCTGCGTTTTCACCCAGACTAAGGCTTGCACCTTCCATCGCTAGTTGCAATAAATAGTGTTCTAGTTCTGTGTCGTCTTTCAGGTAGGCTTCTTGCTTGCCTTTTTTTACCTTGTACAGCGGTGGCTGTGCAATATAAACATGACCACGCTCGATAATTTCGGGCATTTGACGATAAAAGAAGGTGAGCAAAAGGGTACGAATATGTGAACCGTCAACGTCGGCATCGGTCATGATAATAATATGGTGGTAACGGAGTTTTTCAATGTTGTATTCATCTTTACCAATACCACAACCCAAAGCCGTAATCAGTGTACCCACTTCCGCAGAGCTAATCATACGGTCGAAACGGGCGCGCTCGACGTTCAGAATTTTGCCCTTAAGTGGCAAAATCGCTTGGGTGCGACGATCACGTCCTTGCTTGGCAGATCCACCCGCTGAATCACCCTCGACCAAGTAAAGTTCAGATAACGCAGGATCTTTTTCTTGGCAGTCGGCTAGTTTGCCTGGCAAGCCTGCAATATCAAGCGCACCTTTGCGACGCGTCATTTCACGCGCTTTGCGTGCGGCATCTCGCGCACGAGCGGCTTCAAAAATTTTATTGAGAATGGCTTTGCGGTCATTTGGATTTTCAAGTAAATAGGTAGATAGTGCATCACCCATGAGGCTTTCAACCACTGATTTAACTTCGCTTGATACCAGTTTCTCTTTCGTTTGTGACGAGAACTTAGGATCGGGCACTTTAACCGACACAATCGCGGTTAAGCCTTCGCGTGTGTCATCGCCAGATAAAGCGATTTTGAACTTCTTCTCTAAGCCTTCTTGTTCGGCAGCGTTGTTGATATGACGGGTGAGTGAACCTCTAAAACCTGCTAAATGGGCGCCACCATCTTTTTGTGGAATGTTGTTGGTGAAGCAATAAACCGATTCGGTGTAAGCATCAGTATATTGAAAAGCGACTTCAACGCCAACGCCATCTTTCTCACCGCTAAAATAGAAAAGACTTGGATGGATAGGGCTTTTTTTACTGTTCAAATGCTCAACGAATGCTTTGATACCGCCTTCATACTTGAATACATCGTGGCGATTATCCCGATGGTCAATCAGTTCAATGTGCACACCTGAATTAAGGAAAGAAAGTTCTCGCAGGCGTTTTAACAAAATATCGTAGCTAAAATTAATGAAGGCAAAAATTTCATCTGAGGGCATGAAACGCAATTCTGTACCAGTTTTATTGCTTTCGCCAACGGCTTTGAGTGGATAAACGGGAACACCCAAGGCATATTCTTGTTGCCACACCTTACCTTCGCGGTGAATGGTCAGCCAAAGTTTTGAGGAGAGCGCATTAACCACAGAAACGCCGACACCGTGCAGACCGCCTGAAACTTTATAAGAGTTATCGTCGAACTTACCGCCTGCATGCAAAATGGTCATAATGACTTCGGCAGCCGACACGCCTTCTTCTTCGTGAATGTCAACGGGAATACCGCGACCGTCATCATAGACAGAGCAAGAACCATCGGTATGCAGTGTTACTTTAACGTGAGACGCGTAGCCAGCTAAGGCTTCGTCAATAGCATTGTCCACCACCTCAAATACCATATGATGCAAGCCAGAGCCATCATCCGTATCGCCGATATACATGCCAGGGCGTTTGCGAACTGCATCTAGGCCACGCAATACTTGAATGGATGAGGAATCGTAAGTCTTGGTATCCGACATAATCACAGCTTTCCGAGGTAAAAACTAAACTTCATGATTATAACACGGTTGGGCTTTTGGTGTTCTTTTACCTGCTTGCTTGAGTGAAATCAAGCAAAGCGTTTTGCTTCCTGATATAATTACAGAAATATTTTTATAAGACTCAGGGTTAATAAGCGACATGTCTAACCGTCCTTCTAGTTTATCGAGAGAAGACCTGCTAAGTTGCGGGCGTGGTGAAATGTTTGGAATCGGCAATCCGCAGTTGCCATTACCGCCAATGCTGATGTTTGATCGCATTACCCATATTTCCGAAGAAGGTGGTCTGTTCGATAAGGGTGAAATCCGAGCTGAGTTGGATGTGTCATCTGATTTGTGGTTCTTTGATTGTCACTTTCAAGGTGACCCTGTTATGCCAGGTTGTTTAGGCTTGGATGCTATGTGGCAATTGATTGGATTTTACCTAGGGTGGGCTGGCGGCGAAGGTCGCGGTCGTGCATTGGGTGCGGGCGAAGTTAAGTTTTATGGACAGGTGTTGCCAACGGCAAAAACAGTTCGTTACCAGATTGATATGAAGCGAGTCATTAAACGCAAGCTTTTTATGGGCTTGGCCGATGCAAAGTTATTTGTTGATGATCGTGAAATTTATTCGGCGACAGATCTTAAAGTAGGTTTGTTCCAGTCAACCGAAAACTTTTAAGGAGTGAGCATGCGTCGTGTTGTCATTACAGGCTTGGGTATCGTCAGTAGTTTAGGTAATGATGCAGCTACAGTGGCGTCGCATTTACGCGAAGGCAAAAGCGGTATTAAGTTTCAACCCGCTTACGCGGAGCGTGGTTTTCGTACCAACGTAGAAGGTGCGATTAACGTTGATTTAGATCAGATTGATCGCAAACATCGCCGTTTTATGGGGGATGCGGCTGCTTATGCGTATTTGTCGATGCAACAGGCTATTGTTGATAGCGGTTTGACTGCTGAGCAATTATCTAATCCGCGCACAGGCTTAATTGCAGGTTCGGGTGGTGCTTCCAATCAAAACTTGATCGAAGCGAATGCGATTATGGCGGAAAAAGGCGTTAAGCGTATTGGTCCATACATGGTGCCACGTACCATGGGTTCGACGGTTTCAGCCTGTTTGGCGACGCCTTTCGAAATCAAAGGGGTGAACTATTCTATTTCTTCGGCTTGTGCGACTTCTGCTCATTGTATTGGTAACGCCTACGAGCTGATTCAGCTGGGTAAGCAAGATGTGGTGTTTGCTGGTGGTGGTGAAGAGTTACACTGGTCGCAGACCATGTTGTTTGATGCCATGGGTGCATTATCCAGCAAGTATAATGAAATGCCTGAAACGGCCTCTCGTGCTTACTCGGCTGACCGTGATGGTTTCGTTATTTCAGGTGGCGGCGGTATGGTTGTGGTCGAGGCATTGGATCATGCGCTGGCGCGTGGCGCTAAAATTTACGGTGAAATTGTTGGCTATGGCGCCACTTCAGACGGTTATGACATGGTAGCGCCTTCTGGAGAGGGTGCGATCCGTTGTATGCAAATGGCGATGTCTACTGTCGATGGTTCAATCGACTATATTAACACGCACGGCACCTCAACGCCCGTAGGCGATACGAAAGAAGCAGGTGGTATCAAGGCTGTGTTTGGTGATGCTATTCCACGCATTAGCTCAACCAAGTCGATGTCTGGTCACTCATTAGGTGCGGCGGGTGTGCATGAAATGATTTATTGTTTGTTGATGATGCAGGGTGATTTTATTGCGCCGTCCATTAACATCACCGAGTTAGATGAGTCAGTCGCCGATATGCCGATTGTGCGTGAGCGTCAGGACAATGCGGGTTTGCAGCGTATTATGTCGAATAGTTTCGGTTTTGGTGGGACAAATGCGACTTTAGTAGTGCAACGCTATTAATTGAGGATATTTTCGTGTATTAAAACCAGCTTATGCTGGTTTTTTTATGGCAATGCTGAGTTGTTTACAGATGACCGTTGCTTTTTAACAAAGCCACAATCTCGTTATTACAACTTCGTAATTGCTGATCATAGCGAATGGCACGATCTTGCACTTGGTCAGCAACGGTCAGCAACCAAGTCTTGTTATGGTAAGTGCCCATGCTATAACCGGTAATGCCTTCATGATAGGCGAGGTAGAGTTCACGTACTTGGTTGCCTTGTAGGCCAATTCGCTTATTGGCATTGCTGTTATACCAACCAATAAAGTCAAGTGCATCGCTCATATTGCTGCGATGTGCTTGATAGTTGCCTGTGCTTTTTACGTAATCGCCCCAAGTGCCATCTAGCGCTTGTGCGTAACCAAAAGCACTACTGGTTTTGTTGGAAAAAATGGTGGTACTGGTTTTGGGGCTGGCATTAGCGACAAAACGAGATTCTTGGTAGATAAAAGCGAATTTAACCGCCACAGGAGTTCCCCAGCGTCGCTGGCTTTGTAATGCATCACGATACCAAACAGGATTATCGCGGAAAATCTCGCATAGATTCTCATGCGCACCACGGCGCAACGGATTGCTAGGCGTAATTTGTACATTTTTTCCATAGCTAACGGAGCTGGCTTTTTGCGGTGCAGAGCATCCATTCAGTAGTAGCAAACCGATGCTACAACTAAGACAGCTAAACCATAAGCGCAAGCTGGTTTTTTTTGCCATGTCGTACCTCCAATCAATACCTTATGTACGATGACAGCCAGTGAGTACAAAAAAGATGCAACCCATGATGGTGGATATGGAAATTAGTGACTCGAATCCAACTCGGCTTGTCCTAATAAGGCTTGAACAAAACTTTCTGCATTAAAAGGGCGCAGGTCTTCTGCTTGTTCGCCAATACCAATATAACGAATAGGAAGTCCTAGCTGAGAAGCTAAAGCAAAGATGATGCCACCTTTAGCGGTTCCATCCAGTTTTGTCAGAATGATGCCAGTTAAACCAACAGCAGCATTAAATTCTTTTGCTTGATTAATGGCATTTTGTCCAGTGGTGGCGTCAATGACTAACCACACTTCATGCGGAGCAGAATCATCTAATTTGTTCATCACTCGATGAATTTTTTTCAGCTCACTCATGAGGTGACCTTGGGTGTGTAACCTGCCAGCTGTGTCGCCAATCATCACATCGACTTTGCGCGCTTGGGCAGCAGAGAGGGCATCATAGAGCACGCTAGCTGGGTCGGCATCTTGTCCTTGCGCGATGACAGCTACGTTATGACGATCACCCCATGTTTTAATTTGTTCGACAGCAGCAGCGCGAAAGGTATCGCCTGCTGCTAATAACAGTTGCTTTTTTTGTTGTAAAAAATGATGAGAAAGTTTGGCAATGGTGGTTGTTTTACCAACACCATTGACACCCACCATGAGGATAACGCGCGGTTTTCCCTGTGGAATGGTTTCTGGGCGTTGTTGAGCCTTAAGCAATAGCTCTGTCATGATGCTTCCCAGTGCTGTGTGTAGGTCTTCACCTGCTTTAAGTTTGCGCTGCTGTAATTGTTCTAGTAGGTAATCGGTCGTGTCTAAACCAACATCAGCCGATAATAATAGGGTTTCAAGCTCATCACGGGTGTCGGCATCGAGTTTAATTTTGCCAGTCAATAAACTTTTGAGCCCTGAGCCAAGTTTTTCACGCGTTCGTGCAAGTTGGTTCCATAAACGCGAAAAAAAGCCTTGTTTGGGCGCTTCAGTTGGCGTTTCGATCGTGGCGATTAATTGAGGAGCGAGTTCGACTTCAGCCTTCGGCGTTGTTTCGCTGGGGATCTGCTGAACTTCTGATAATGCTGTCGTGGGGGGTACAGCTGCTGAAAGAGATGGCTTCGCCTCAGGAGCATCCGCCACAGTATCAGCGATGCTCGTGCTGGTTTCGTGAGCTTGTTCAGACGATGTTGCATGAACATCCGTTGGTGCTTCACTGGGGGCGGGCGTTTCGGTTTTTTTACGTTTGAAAATTGACCACATATCATTTACTCTAACAAAGTTGTGTAATCATAAGTGCTCGTTTGCACAGACTCAAGGAGCTAATCGTGATAAGCATAAAAAAAGTGTTTTCTTTATTGTTAGTGGCAGGGTTAAGCCCTGTTTATGCCAGCAATCTTACCCAGTTTCAGTTAGATAACGGCTTAATGGTCATGGTGAAAGAAGACAAGCGAGCCCCAGTCGTCACTTCACAAGTTTGGTATAAAGTGGGTGCGAGTTACGAGCCTGACGGCGTGACGGGTGTTTCGCACATGCTTGAACACATGATGTTTAAGGGTACACAAAACCTAAAACCGGGTGAGCTGTCTAAAATTATTGCCCGTTTAGGCGGCAGTGAAAATGCCTTTACCAGTCAAGATTACACTGCTTACTTTCAAACTATTCATAAAGATCATCTTAAGCGTATGCTGGAATTAGAAGCAGAGCGCATGCAGAGCCTAAAGTTAGATGATGCCGAGTTTCAGAAAGAGCGTAAGGTGGTGTTAGAAGAACGACGCATGAGGGTAGAGGATCAACCGACATCGCGATTGCGAGAGCGATTTGAGGCAGTTGCCTATGATACCAATCCTTATCGTCGTCCTGTGATTGGTTGGCAACAGGATATTGAACATTATCAGCTTGCGGATTTGCAAGTTTGGTACGACCGTCATTATGCGCCCAACAATGCCGCTCTGGTTGTGGTGGGTGACGTTGATGCCGCTAGTGTGCGTGTGATGCTGAATGAAACCCTTGCTAAGGTGCCTGCTCGTTCTTTAGACAGTGCAAAAAAAGTGGCAAACTTGCCTCCTGTGGGTGAAAAACGGTTAGTGATGAGTGATGAGCGCGCCAAAGTACCCAGTTTGCTGATGGGTTTTGCTGTGCCTTCTTGGAATACAAGCGATGACAAGTCGCAAGCCTATGCCTTAGAAATGTTGGCGCATGTGTTAGATGCGGGTAACAGCAGTCGTTTGAGTAAGGAATTGGTGCGTGGCAGTCAGCAGCTTAGCCAAGCAGGTGCTGGCTACGATTTGTATGCGCGTTTACCGACTCAATTTGTTTTGTCTGCAGTGCCAGCAGAGGGGGTAACGCTAGCGCAAGCAGAGGCGGCCTTGCGTCAGTCGATTGCGCGTATTGTTGAAAAAGGCGTGACGCAGGAAGAGTTAAAACGTGTGTTAGCTCAGGTTGAAGCGGCGGAAGTTTACCAGCAAGACTCGTTGTTTTTTCAAGGTATGAAATTGGGGCAAGCCTTCACCCTAGGTGTACCCACAGCAGAAATAGATGCTTATTTGATGCGATTGGCACAGGTGACGCCTGAGCAGGTGCAGCAAGCGGCCAAAAATTGGTTGGTCACTGAGCGCATGACCGTGGCTTATTTGCAGCCCAAGGCAACGGACACAATGGCTAGAGGAGGTAAGTAAGCATGAAAAAGATGACTGTGTTAGGGATGCTCTGTAAAGTACAAAAGGGTTGGGTGTGTGGGGGATGTATGAATAAAAAGCGAAGCGCATTATTCGTATCTTCCTTAGTTGTTGTTGGTTGGTTAGTCGCACTGCCTACTTTCGCTGCGTTACAAATTGAAACTTGGCAAACGCCCAAAGGTGCCACAGTGCTTTATGCTTATGCACCAGAATTGCCAATGGTGGATGTTCGGATTGTATTTGATGCCGGATCAGCAAGAGATACAGACAAAAAAGGGGTTGCTTATCTAACCAATCAGTTAATTGGTCAAGGAGATGCACAAGGTGATGAAGAGCGATTTGCCGAAGAGAGTGACGGCTTGGGTTTGCAGTTTTCTACGCAAGCCTTAAAAGACATGGCTGTTATTAATATACGCAGTCTAACGCGAGCGGATGTGCTTGAGCCTGCCTTGGCTTTGTCGGCGTCAGCCATTAGTAAGCCGTTATTTAGCGAAGCGGTGTTAAAGCGTGAAAAAGCACAATTGTTAACGCAATTACAGGCTAAACAACAGTCGGCTTCTGCTCTGGCAAGAGATGCATTTTGGCAACAGCTTTACGGTCAACATCCTTATGCTTATGCCAGTGAAGGAACGCTAGATTCTGTGAAAACCATCACCAGTGCAGACTTGAAACAGTTTTATCGTCGTTATTACACAGCAACAAATGCCGTAGTGGCGATTGTTGGTCAGGTCGATAAGGTTAAGGCACAAGCGATGGCCATTCAATTGGTGGACAGTTTGCCACAGGGGCAAACAGTGCCAGTAGTTGCAGCGGTCACCGCACCCGTTGCAGGCATGAAACAAATTGATTACCCTGCCAGTCAAACTCAAGTTTTGATGGGTCAATTGGGCGTACATCGTTTAGATGCAGATTATATTCCACTGTATGTCGCTAACCATATTTTGGGCGGTTCTGGTTTTGCTTCACGTTTAATGGAAGAGGTGAGAGAGAAACGCGGCTTGGTTTATGGCGTCTCTTCTGCGCTTATCCCGATGCGTCAACAAGGTCCGTGGATGTTATCGCTGCAAACAGCGACGAATAACGCACCCGAGGCCTTGGCTGTGGTTAAAGATACGCTGGCTGGATTGTTGGCAGACATTCCTGAATCTGAATTGCAGGAGCACAAAGATAACATCATTGGTAGTTTCGCTTTAGAAACAGACAGTAATAAAGACATAGTCGGTTACTTAGCGATGATGGGCTTTTACCAGTTACCACTCACTTGGATGGAAGATTTTCCCAAACAAGTCGCAGCACTAGATCGACAGCAATTGTTAGCGGTGGTCCGCCGTCATTTAAAGCCAGAGCAATGGACGGGCATTTTATTGGGTAAACCTGCAGACACTCAAGCTGGTGCTAAGGTATTGCCAGTAACACCTAAAATGATGCATCAATAATGAAGCGTCGAGTCGAAAAAACTAAACCTTTAGCAGCTAAAAGCGTGGGTAAAGTACGTTTAATTGCTGGGCAATGGCGTGGCAGAGTCTTGCCTGTTATCGGCGCCGAGGATTTGCGACCAACAGGTGATCGTGTGCGTGAGACCTTGTTTAACTGGTTGCAGTTTGAGTGGGAAGGGGCGCGTTGGCTGGACTTGTTTTCCGGTTCTGGCGCTTTGGCGTTTGAAGCCTTATCTCGCCAAGCCAATGAAGTGGTGATGCTAGAACGCCATCCAGCAGCGGTGCGTCAATTACAGCAGAATAAAAGTTTGCTTAACGCCAAAGGCGCACAGATTATTCAGGGCGATACCTTTGGCTGGTTAAAAGAGGTGCAAGGGCAGTATGAACCTTTTGATGGGGTTTTTTGTGATCCGCCGTTCAAAGATGAACGAGTGGATAACTTAATCGCGCTACTGGTTTCTGGTGGTTTTCTGAAAGCCAATGGTTGGTTGTATCTCGAACAACCAAAGGAACGTATGTTATCCTTGCCCTATTTTGAATCTTATCGTCAACAAACGACCGGAGCGGTGAGTTTTGGCTTGTGGCGATTAAAGTCTGAGTGTGAATGTGAGTAAAGCAACAACAGCCGTTTACCCAGGAACGTTTGATCCCATTACCAATGGGCATATTGATATTATTGAGCGTGGCGCCAAGCTATTTGACCATGTGGTGGTCGCTATTGCTGAAAATCCGGGTAAGCACCCCTTGTTTTCGTTACAGCAACGTCGCGAGTTAGCCGTACTGGCGCTAGCACATTTACCGAATGTACGTATTGTTGCTTTTTCTGGTCTTCTGGTGGATTTGGTTCACGAAGTGGGCGCTCAGGCCATTTTGCGTGGGTTGCGTGCGGTATCGGACTTTGAGTATGAATTTCAGTTAGCCAGTATGAACCGGCGTTTGGACGCGCGCGTTGAAACCGTCTTTTTGACCCCCGCCGAGCATTATGCCTTTATTTCATCGAGCCTAGTGCGTGAAATTGCGCGTTTGTCGGGGCCTGTTGCCGAGTTTGTACCGCCAGAAGTGGCCACGGCTTTAGCGGTTAAATTTAGTGAGCAGGGAGCATGACCATGGCAAATTTTCGTTATTTAACAGGTCGAGCGTTAACGCTTTGGAAACGTAGTCGTTTGGTTGCGGATGTGCTGGCTCGTCGGTTATTGTTTCGTTTGTTAGCCTCACCCCAAGTGTTATCCTTAAATGAAAGTCTTTCAGCCAAGCCGCTCTCGCCTAAGTTAACCGATAAGCTAGTGGTGCTTGCCCCTCATTCGGATGATGAAAGTATTGGTTGTGGTGGATTATTGGCTCAATTTGCTGAGCAGCTATCGGTAGTGTGCTTAACGAATGGTGCCAAGGGGGATCCGAAGGTGTCTAGAGCCGTACTGATTGAGACGCGTGAGCAAGAGTTACGTGTCGCCATGCAGGTGGCAGGCGTGCAGCAAGTGAGCTTTTTAGGGGTTGAAGATCAAGCTTTAGGTGAGGATCAGCAACGCTTTGCGCAGCTAGACCTCAGTTCGGTGGATTGGATTTTTCTGCCTAATTTTCTCGACCAACACCCAGATCACAAAGCGGTAACAACACAGCTACAAGCATTGTTGCGTGAGAGAGGCTATCAGCCTAACCTAAAAATAGCTTTTTATGAAATTTGGGGAACCTTACCCGTATGGAATGCTTATGTGGAATTGACGCCTGAGCTTTGGCAACAAAAGCAAGCCATGATAGCCTGTTTTAAATCGCAAATTAAACACATTGACTACGCCAGTCGCATTCATGGATTGCATGTGTACCGTGGCATTGCAGTTGGTAAAGAGGCGGTTGAAGCCTATCTCGTATTGGATGTAAAAGATTTCTTGGCCATTGCTTAGCCATTTATTATTCAGCGCTTATCAACCTGATTCTGGATTTGTTGCAGTAAGATCGCAATTAAACGTGTATCGTGTTGCGTCATTAGGTTAAATTCAACCAAGGCATAATAAAGCTGATACCAGGGTAATCGTGATTGAGTTTCGCTAGACAAATCGAGTGGATGATTCCAAATACCAGTCTCTGTCAGTGCATGACGGTTGTGTGCCAGTAACAAAGCCGCTAAATCAACTTCGGCATCGCCATAATAACAAGCGGGGTGATAAAAAAAGAGGCCTCCATCACGATGGATACGCACGGGGGCTTGGTAAAGATTACCATGCAATAAGCTTGGTTTGGGGTGATGTTGCTCAAAGCAGGATTCATAGTGATGACTAAGCAACCCTTCCATTGTGTCGATGAAAGGCTGCGCCAAGCCGTTTTCTTTCGCTTTACGCCATTGGGGTAATAGCCTTTGGCTGCGATAAAAACTGGCCCAATCCGTTAACCACTGATTCGACTGTACCAGTCCATTCATATCGTTGGCATGAGCCCAGCCGTAGGCATCGTGAGGCGATTGTTGGTAGTGCAGACGATGCAACTCAGTGAGCACCTGTTGCGGCTCAGCTATAGTTTGAGATAGTGATTGCCAGTCACTAATAAGCCAAGCTGTTTTTGACGTTTTGCCCTGTACGACTTGCGTTTGCGTCCTGATACCTGTTTGCTGCAATGCTTCGATATTTTCCTGTTCGCATTCAATCACTGCTTGATGACGTGCTAGGCAAGTTCTTGCCCAATAATGCTGATCACTGTTGGTGGTCAGTTGCCAGCTCTGACTGATAGCAGTATTTGATAAAGGACTCGCAGCAGTGATCTCGTTTAGTCTGGCGTGTTGCGCAATCTGGTGCCACTCAGAATAGTTCATGTTGCAGTTCGCGCAAAGGATCTGGTTGAGAAATGGCTGGCAGGTTGTTTTGGTCGAAAAATTCGTTGATACCACCAGATTGCCCATCTGGTAAGAGTTCGCCGGTATTGCTATCAATACGTCGAACAATGATACTGTCTGGTTTGACATAGCCAACATCGGGTTTGTCTTTCAGTGCAAGGCGCATGAAATCAATCCAGATTGGTAAGGCAGATGAACCGCCTGATTCTTGCTTGCCCATGCTGATGGGTTGATCAAAGCCCATCCACACGCCAGTTACGATATCAGGGTTAAAGCCAACGAACCAAGTGTCTTTAATGTCATTAGTCGTGCCTGTTTTACCCGCCAAATCGTTGCGTTTCAGTACCATGGCTCCATGAGCTGTTCCCATGCGAACCACATCTTGCATCATACTGGTGGTAAGGAATTGTGTTTCGGGTGAAATGACGCGCGCAGCCGTTCCTTCTGGACAATCAATTTCACAAAACTTAGGGGGTTCGGCATTGAAGATGGGTTGATCTTTAGCATCTAATACTTGTTGTACAAAGTAGGGCTTGATTTGATAACCGCCATTAGCAAACATGGCATAGTGTCCTGTGTGTTCTAAGACACTGGTGCTGCTGGTGCCTAAGGCAATAGAGAGATTGCGAATGGTGGACATTTCTTTGGTATCCATGCCAGTACGCTGTGCAAACTCCATAAAGTAGTCAATGCCAATGTCTTGCATAATACGAATGGAAACGAGGTTAAGCGAATGCACTAAGGCGACACGCATGCGCGTTGGTCCGCCAAATTTTCTGTTGTAGTTTTCTGGACGCCAGTAGTCTTCACTATATTCGTCATATTGACTGATGGGCGCATCGTTAATGATGGTAGCAGGGGTATAGCCTTTATCAATTGCCGCCGCATAAAGGAAAGGCTTAAAGCTAGAGCCAGGCTGACGTCTGGCTTGAGTGGCTCGATTAAAATGATTGCGCGCTTCATCAAAGCCACCTGAAATGGCTAATAAGGCACCAGTTTTACTATCAATACTGACGATAGCTGCTTGAATGCGAGGCGCTTGCGCCAGTCGGTAACTCTTATCTGATAGCGGTTCGACATAGATCACATCACCCGCTTGCAGATAGCTTTTACGATTAGGGGCTTTGAAGTTGCGCGCCCATTCGCTGTCTTTAGCGTCCAAGTTGATGGAGGTACCGTCTTTTAATTTAACTTGAGCAATCTTGGTTTTATCATTCCAGTCGGTAACTAAGGCAAGTTTAATGACATCGGGTTCTATCAGTTCTTTCGCTGAAAGAGGCCATTGGGCTTGTTGGCTAGCATCGAAGCTAGCAACAGGACCACGATAACCATGACGACGTTCGTATGCCAGTACACCAGTATTAATGGCAGCTTGTGCTTGTTTTTCTAATTCAGAGTTGACAGTGGTGATGATTTTAAGCCCTTGCTCTAATGCGCCTTCGCCATAGCGTTCTACTGCCAATAAACGCACCATTTCAGCTAAGTGTTCTGCGTGCACTTCAACTTGTGCAGTATATAGTTTGGATTCAACGGGTTTGGCTTGTGCTTCAGTGCGTTGCGCTTCAGTGATATAGCCCAGCTCTGCCATGCGACGCAGTACATAATCGCGACGGTTTTTAGCGGCTTCGGGATTGGCAACGGGATTGAGTGTTGAAGGGGCTTTGGGCAGACCAGCTAATAAGGCATATTCATCGACGGTCAGCTGATCGATTGTGCGACCAAAATAGGTTTGTGCTGCGGCTGCAAAACCATAAGAACGTTGCCCTAAGAAGATTTTATTCATGTATAAAGCCAGAATTTCTTCTTTGCTGAGCTCTCTTTCAATATTTAACGATAGGACAATTTCATTGATTTTACGCATGAAAGATTTTTCAGGCGTCAAAAAGAAGTTGCGTGCTACCTGCATAGTAATCGTAGAACCGCCTTGGCTTTTACTTCCTGTTTTAGCTAATTCTAATGCGGCTCGAAGAAGGCCTTGATAATCGACACCGGGATGTTCAAAAAAGCGGTCATCTTCCGAGGCCAGAATGGCTTGTACCATTTGGGGCGGGAATTGTTCATAGCTGAGCGGGATACGTTTTTTTTCACCATATTCAGCAATCAACTTCATATCGTTAGTGTAAACGCGTAAGGGAACTTGCATTTGAATATGTTTAAGTTCCGCAACGTTAGGCAGGGTCGGGTAAACACTGGTCCAATAAGTGTAAGCGGCAAAACCGATAAACGATGTGAAGGCGAATAGAGCCAATAGCATCAGCACGATCAACGTCTTTAACCAACGTGATAGGGTTTTTTTTACGGGCTGTGCTGGTGTAGGACGTTGATGTGTTGTTTCGTCATCGACGTTTAACGAAGCACTGTGTGCAATCGGGAATTCATCATCGAATAGACTATGTTCTTTTTTAACGGCGGTGTTACGCGGTTTTTTGCTGTTGTTGGGTGGTAGCACACGTTCCATGGTGATCTCGTTGACTGTTTAATGGCTATATTATGCCAGAAGAGCGATTAAACCATAATAAAAAACCCCGACAAGTCGGGGTTTTTTGATGCTCAATGACTAGGTTAGCTTAAGCTTTCTTATTTGAGTAACGACCTGTTTTGATGTCGCTCCACAATAAGAACATAGTCATGCCAACAATGGTGGCGATGGCAGCTGCTGTGCCAATGGTGCCAACCACAACCGCAATACTGCTAGGCAATAGGTCAAAATAAATGCCTAGAATAACTGCGAAGGGTATCACAACAGCTACCACAACAAAGGCTAAAAATTTCAATAAATTCATTTTGTATTCTCCATGACTTTCGTTGTTATGGGTTAAACTATACCTTAAGCAAGCATCAATAACAAGTATTAAGACTTGATTTGAGATAAGTTATTCTAAGTTTTGAATTTGCTCGCGCATTTGTTCTATCAGTACTTTGAGGGCAAGGCTGACTTGTGTGATGTCCATTGTACAGGCCTTGGCACCTAAGGTATTGGCTTCGCGGTTCAATTCTTGCATTAAGAAGTCTAAACGGCGACCGATGGGTTCGTGTTTTTTCAAAATAGTGAAAATTTCTCTCAAGTGCGTCGATAAGCGATCAATCTCTTCCGTTACGTCGCTGCGTTGTGCTAAGAGCACCACTTCTTGAGACCAACGACCTTCGTCTAATTCACCTGCCAGATCGCGCACGCGCACGCGCAAACTATCAATATGACGACGAATGATTTCTGGTGCCATGCGCTGGAGGTTTTCAACCAATTTCAGCGCTGCTTCGGCACGTTGATGCATGATTTCAGCTAAAGCCACACCCTCACGATCACGCGCGGCATTGAGTGCGTCAATCGCTTCATCACAGGTGGCGATGATGGCTTGTTCCAGTTCGTCCCCATCTCCAGAACTATTTTGTACAATACCAGGCCACGCCAGAATGCTCATAGGATCAATTGGAGCTGTTCCTGGAACTGACTGTTGAATTTGTCCCAATAGGTTAGCAACCTGTCCCAATCGATCCTTGTCTAACAAAGCGCTATCAGCATTAGGCAATAACTGCAACTTCAGGGTAGCTTCGACTTTGCCACGGCTAAGCTTTTCGCGCAAACGCTCGCGTACCATCATTTCGACGTGGCGCACTTCTTCTGGCATACGCACAAAGACTTCTAGAAAGCGATGGTTGACCGATTTGATTTCCCAGACAAGACCGCCGTTAGGTAGGGTCTTACTGGCACGGGCAAATGCCGTCATACTTCGCATGTTAGTATCCTAAAATTGATCTTATAAAATTGAAGAGGCTTTATATCCTATAGATTGTAACCAAATTTTCATCTTGTGGCTATAATTAATGCCATTAAATCACAATTATTAACGGTTCCTTATGACTTTATCACAACCTTTATCAGGCATTTCATCTGTTGTTCGTCCTAGTTTGCGTCAGCCAAATCAACTGAGAGCCGTATCCATTACCCCCAGCTTTACCATGCACGCTGAAGGATCGGTATTGATTTGCTTCGGCAATACAAAAGTGATCTGTACGGCCTCGGTGGAAGAGAAAGTTCCTCCTTTTTTACGTGGTAAAGGTCAGGGTTGGGTTACAGCAGAGTATGGTATGTTGCCACGTTCAACTTCAACACGTATGGATCGTGAAGCAGCACGAGGTAAACAACAGGGGCGCACGCAAGAAATTCAACGCTTAATTGGACGTTCCTTACGTGCAGCAGTGGACTTAACGCAGTTGGGTGAACGCACCATTACCATTGACTGCGATGTGATTCAGGCCGATGGGGGTACGCGTACAGCGGCCATTACGGGTGGTTTTGTCGCCTTATCTTTAGCAATACAATCGCTAATTAAGTCGGGTGCTTTATTGACCAATCCTATTGTGCATCAAGTAGGGTCTGTTTCGGTCGGCATCGTTAATCATCAGGTCGTGCTCGACTTGGATTATGCCGAAGATTCGAGCGCACAAACGGATATGAATGTTGTTATGGTTGACGATGGTCGTTTTATTGAAGTGCAGGGAACCGCCGAAGATGAACCTTATACGCTTAATGAATTGCAAGCCATGTTAGCCTTAGCTCAGCAAGGTATTCATGAGCTTTTTGTGCTACAGCGTCAAGTATTAGCCAAGGAGAGCCATTCATGAAGTGTGTGTTGGCTTCAGGTAATGCAAAAAAAGCGAAAGAATTAACCGAACTCTTGGCGCATAAAGGTTGGAAAATCAGTCTGCAAAGTGAGCTGGGTGTGATTCAACCAGCAGAAGATGGATTGACCTTTGTGGAAAATGCGTTGATTAAAGCCAGAGCGGCGTGTGAGCAAACTGGCTTGCCAGCCATTGCCGACGACTCGGGTTTAGTCGTGCCAGCGTTACAAGGATCGCCTGGCATCTATTCGGCACGCTTTGCGGGTGAGGCGGCCAGTGATGCAGAGAATAATACTAAGCTTCTATCAGTGATGCGCAATTTGGTGGATGAGCAGCGCGATGCCTATTTTGTTAGCGTCATTGTTTTTTTGCGTCATGCACAAGACCCATTGCCGATCATTGCTAAGGGTTTATGGCATGGTCGCATTTTGCACCAAGCCGTTGGTGAGGGTGGTTTTGGCTATGATCCGCTGTTTTGGGTGCCGACTCATGGTTGTGCCAGTGCTCAATTACCCACTGAAGTCAAACAACCTATCAGTCATCGTGGATTAGCGATGGCAAGCTTATTGGCTCAATTGTCGTGATGTCAACCTTGGTGATGGCGGATATTCCGTTATCCGTTTATGTGCATTGGCCTTGGTGTGTGCAGAAATGTCCTTATTGTGACTTTAATTCGCATGTCAAACGCGCCGATGATCAGCGTGCTTACGCGCAAGCCTTGTTAGCAGATTGGCATCAGCAGTTGCCATTGGTTCAGGGACGTGTCATTCGCAGTATTTTTTTTGGTGGCGGAACGCCATCTCTCGCCCCGCCTTCGGTGATTGCAGCGGTTATTGAGTTGATTGAGCGCACTGCGGGATTGGCTGTAGATTGTGAAATTACCTTAGAAGCCAACCCTGGAACGGCGGATGCAGCTAACTTTGCTGGCTATCGAGCAGCGGGCGTGAATCGCTTGTCGTTGGGAGTGCAAAGTTTTGACTCTGAGTTGTTGAAAAAGATAGGTCGCATTCACGATGGTAACCAAGCCATGCAGGCGATTGAGTTGGCACGTCGTTTGGGATTTGACAATATTAACCTCGATTTAATGGTGGGCTTGCCAGGTCAAACAGAAGCAACCGCTTTAGCGGATATTGAAACAGCCTTGAATTTTCAACCAGAGCATTTATCGCATTATCAATTAACACTTGAACCCAATACGCCTTTTTTTGCTCGACCGCCCAAAGACTTGCCTGATGAAGACACGGCAGATAGCCTGCAAGCCTTATCACAACAGCGTTTGTTGGCGGCCGGCTTTAACCGTTATGAAGTGTCGGCATGGAGCGCAAGCCAAGACAAAGCCAGTGCGCATAATGTGAACTATTGGCAGTTTGGTGACTATATCGGTATGGGTGCAGGCGCACATGGTAAGGTCAGTTTTGCCGATGGGCGTATTCAGCGACGTGAGCAGGCCAAAAGTCCTCAGCGTTATGTTGAAGAGGTTAACGCCGAAAAGGGGGCATTGATTCGTGAAATTGAGTCTGCCTCATTGCCTTTTGAATTTCTGATGAATGCCCTGCGCTTGCGTGAAGGGGTTGAGCTATCTTGTTGGGAGCAGAGAACAGGTTTATCGTTAGACGTATTAGCGCCGATATGGCAACAACAGCAAGTACAGGGGTTAGTACTCGATTGGCAGTCGGGACGTTTAACGACCAGTGATATGGGATACCGCTATTTGAACAGTCTACTATCTGTCTGGCTTTAAAGCAGTGCTGAGTTAACAAAATAAAAAAGCCGGAGGGTCAAAGACCAACCAGCAATGGGAGGAGATCGGTTTGAAATCTGATGGCATCGTTAAGTAATGACTTGTCGATGGCGCAGACTTCCCATGATGCTGGCTAGGGCATCGTGGTTTTGGTTTTATTGCAGTGGGGTAGTTGTGTTGCCCGATAGGTGCATCGCTTCTTCCCATGCTTGTTTGAGTTCGTTCATAATAAGGATGGCGCTCTCTAAATATTCCGTGCCTGCTTCATGAACGGCTTGTTGAATGCTAAAATCAACATATTCGTAAAGCTCGGCAAAGTTGTAAGCAATGATGTTTTGATCTTTAAACACCAAACGATCCCGCAACGCATCGACAAGGGTTGTCATGCGACCTAAATGAAAGCCTTTGGCAACTAAATCGCCAGACTCATGACAGTCGCGCGCAGTCGCACCTTTTTCAACAGTGCGTTGCAGTAACAGTAAAATGTAGCTGTGTGGATTTTCGCTTAACTCGCTTTCAAGTTGGCGGTTGTATACATATTCGTTCAGTAATGGTGCTGGTTGAGTGTGTAGTTGTTCCATGATGTTTCGCCTCTTGCGTTAGTCTTGCTGAGATTTAAGCAATCGGTGTGCCAATATTGGTTTTTTGTGAAATGGATGTATAAAAAATGTCAAAATGGCCAAAAGAAGTACAGATGCCTTTATGCGATTATATGAATGAAGCGCAAGCAGAAGCCTTGTTGTCTTTGGTAAAAAAGCAGGGAGATCAAAAAGATGCGTTAAAAGCACAAATGGTCGGTATTGATGCTGATGGTGTGCGAGTCGTTGCTTACACCATGCATGGTGAAGAGCGATTGGTGGTGCCATTTAATCCGCCCTTAAGCGGTTATGAAGAAGCGCGAGAGCGTTTATTGGCTCTCGCAACACAGTGACCTATGGTCTTTTAATGATGGCTAGGAAATTGTAGTGCCACTTGTGGCAACATTTCGACAATCAGTTTTGCCGCATTGGCAGCGGCGAGTGGCAAGAATTGCTCAAAACTCATGGGTGATTCTTTGCCAGCAATATCGGACAAAGCACGCACGACAACAAAAGGCACTTCAAAACGATGACAAACTTGAGCGATGGCTGCTGCTTCCATTTCGACCGCGTCTAGGTTCGGGAAAGCTTCACGCACGACACGAATATGGTCATGATGGGTCATAAACTTATCACCCGATGCGACTTGACCAGAATGCGCCTTTAGCTCTAACTTGGCTAATGCGTTGTGAGCAATATCGACCAAAGTTTCTGCTGCAGCGAAGCTGCTTGGCATTCCTGGTACTTGACCTAATGCATAGCCAAAGGCAGTCACATCTACATCGTGGTGGACGACGTCAACCGAAACGATAATGTCGCCTACCTCCTGCGCCCCATTAAAGCCACCAGCAGAACCAGTATTGATGATGGCGCTAGGCTTAAATTGATGGCAGAGCAGGCTAGTGGTTAAGGCAGCATTCACTTTGCCAATGCCCGACTGAGCCAATACTACTTTGACGTGATTGATAAAACCAACATAAAACTCAACACCTGCAATTTTCTGGATTTTGCTGTCAGTCATAGCGGCTTTAAAGGCGTCGACTTCTTCAGCCATCGCACCAATGATACCAATCATGCTTAATTACCCAATGCTTTCAATTTTTCTTCAGACAGTTTCAAGTCTTCGTTACGATTAACACAGATACCAGCATCGAGAATGCCTTGAGCAATTTTCTGCGCATCTTCCAATGAATGCATGGTGCAAGTGCCGCATTGATAAATATTCAGTTCAGGAATCTCTTCCACGCGCTCGACTTTGAGTACATCCTGCATGGCTGCAGTCCAAGCCTTGCCAACAGTCGCTTCATCAGGACGTCCAATCAAGCTCATATAAAAGCCAGTACGACAACCCATGGGTGAAATGTCGATAATTTCGACGCCATTACCATTCAGATGATCACGCATAAAGCCAGCAAACAAGTGCTCTAGTGTGTGAATGCCACATTCTGACAAAATGTCGATATTTGGACGGCAAAAGCGTAGGTCATACACCGTAATGGCATCACCATGCGGGCTGGTCATGGACTTAGCCAAGCGAACGGCTGGCGCATTCATAATGGTGTGATCAACGGTAAAGCTATCGAGTAAGGGCATAAATGACTCCTGAAATAAGGTATGTCGATGAATTAAATGAGATTAGGTGTAATCAACTCAAGAAGCGAAGATAATGCTTCCGCTAAACTGCTTTTCCCGAGGGTTATGCAGTTTACCATAATTGTAGACGGTGGTTCAAAAGCGATCGTTAGCTAAGTGGTCAGCAATGCGTTCATTTTATGGGTTTCGTTGGCATAGCCATTATGCTCTACGGGTTTGCGAAAACGAAATGTATCAGCCTAAATACCCGCCTGACTGATGGAAGAATGTTAATGATAAGCTGCTTGGCAATAGTTTTTGGTGTTGGTTGACCAAGTTACTAATTTGGGTGTTTTTGGTCATCATTAACAAAGTGTGTTGGGTCTCTGGTTATGAACTCTGACCGAGCGTGGTGGAGTGTGGATTTAATCAAGGTTATTGGGGAACACTGGTAACGGTTTAGGCTTTGTGCAAATGGCTGGCGGGTGATGTCATGCCAACACAGGATAAGTTGCAAGCCCTAGCAGAGTGGTTGCAGATTGATCCCCATTGGTTACGCTTTGGCGAGGAGCGCTTCGGTTGGAGCGCTTCGGTTGGAGCGCAGACAAAAGATCGCTTGGTTCAGCTAATGGGTACAACAAAATCATAATTTAATATTCTAGCAGTTGTCGCTGGGGTCTGCTCGCTTGTAGAATGTGAAGATTATTTGAATCATTCTTATCGAGGTTAGTGCTATGCCAGTGGGTTTGTCGGATCAAATGCCTGAATTGTTTCCGATTGCGGGAATGCGGTTATCGAGTGTGCGTTCGGGTATTAAAAAACGTCCCGGCAACGACTTGGTGTTAATTGAACTGAGCGAAGGGTGTAGAACCGCTGCCGTATTCACTAAAAATGATTTTTGTGCTGCGCCCGTTACGCTGGCAAAAGCCCATTTACAGTCGCATCAACCTAAGTTGCTAATGATTAACAGTGGTAATGCGAATGCGGGAACGGGTCAGCCAGGGATGCAAGCCGCTAGCGATAGTTGTGCCATCGCAGCTCGAATGATGGGCTGTGCGCCTGAAGAAGTTCTCCCTTTTTCAACCGGTGTGATTGGTGAGTTGTTGCCCGTTGCGCCCTTTGAAACGGGTGTTCCTTTAGCGATGGCAGAGTTGTCTGCCACTGGCTGGTCAGCGGCGGCACGCGGTATTATGACCACCGATATTGTGCCTAAAGCGGTTAGCCGTAAATTGGACATTGATGGTCATGCTGTCACCATTACTGGCATTGCCAAGGGTTCGGGCATGATTCACCCGAATATGGCAACCATGCTGGGTTATGTGGCGACAGATGCCGCTGTCAGCTTGCCTTTGTTGCAAAAAATGCTCAGTGATGCCACTGATGATTCGTTTAACAGCATTACCGTCGATGGTGATACCTCAACCAATGATGCCTGTACGCTGACTGCAACGGGACGCAGTAGCTTGCCAGAAATTACCGATGTGCATTCGGTTGCTTATGCCCAATTGAGCGAAGCCGTAACGCAGGTATTAACCGAATTAGCCACCATGATTGTGCGCGACGGTGAGGGTGCGACTAAATTCATGAGTATTGTCGTTGAAGAGGCGGCGACTAAAGCTGAAGCGAAGCAGGTGGGCTTTACCATTGCCCATTCGCCTTTGGTGAAAACAGCCTTTTTTGCTTCCGATCCCAACTGGGGACGTATTCTAGCGGCGGTGGGGCGTGCTGGATTGGCGAATTTGGATTTAGAAGCGATTCGCTTGTATTTAGGCAATGTCTGTATTGTCGAAAATGGTGGTCGCAGTCCAATGTATACCGAAGAGCAGGGCGCGGCGGTGATGAAAGAGGAGGAAATCACCATTCGTGTGAAGTTAGCGCGTGGCACAGAAAAAGCCACCATTTATACCTGTGATTTTTCGTATGATTACGTGAAGATTAATGCGGAATACCGATCTTAAGTATGCCTAAATCGCCATTTTCTTGTCAGCTTCGGTTCACTGACCAGCAATGGATCAGTTTTCGCCTTGCTTTCGCGATCTGGCGCTTTATTCATTGCTAAGGATATAGGAATTATTATGGTTAATGTGGTTGTTGCGGTTGTCCGAGATGCCTTGGGTCGGGTGTTGCTGTCGCAACGTCAGGCGCATCAAGATTTTGCCCATTATTGGGAGTTTCCTGGTGGTAAGGTTGAGTTGGGTGAGACTGTTATGCAGGCGCTGCAACGCGAGTTGCGGGAGGAGCTGGCCATTGAGTGCGTTGAAGCAGAGCCGCTCATCACCATTCCTTGGCAGTATGAGCATAAGTCGGTTTGTTTGCACGCGTATAACATAACGGTGTGGCAAGGCGAGGCGATAGGCGTTGAAGGTCAGGCATTGCGTTGGTTCGAAGTCGCTGAGTTGTCTGCTTTGACCATGCCAGCGGCAAATCGAGGCATTTTAGCCGCGATTCGGTTGCCATCTTGTTATGCCATTACTGGGGCTTTCAAAGATCTTGCGGAGTTAACTCAGGGCGTTAGCCATGCTTTAGCTCAGGGTGCAGGCGTGATTCAGTTGCGTTCGTTATGGCAGGGTGCAGATTATGTGCAAGCAGCTGAAAGCATTTTGCCGATGGTGAAAGCGGCTGGTGCTCAGTTATTGCTGAATGCTGGGCTTGATCAATGGCGTCTGTTGCCGGAGGTGGGATTGCATTTGTCTTTGCAACGGGCGGCGCAGTTTACGCAGCGTCCTGTACCCAGTTCAGTGCTGCTGAGTGTCAGTGTGCACAATCTAACGCAGTTGCAGCAGGCGCAAGCGATGGGTGCGGATTGTGTGTTGCTTTCGCCCGTATTGCCGACGCAAAGCCATCCTGATATGCCGGCTTTAGGCTGGCAACAAGCGGCTGAATGGGTTGCTCAGGCTACTATTCCCGTTTATGCACTGGGTGGTGTATCTCCTTCACACTTAGTGCAAGCCAAGGCGTTGGGGTTTCAAGGAGTTGCCGCTATCGGAGCATTTTGGGACACCGCTAAAAATACCGCTTCGCTTGATTTTTAGCGTTCCCGAGCTTATTTAATTTCTGTAGGAAGGGAATCATTCAAGGGTGAGATGCTTTTAAAGTGCATCCCTTCCCTCAAACTCCCTTCCCATTAGGGTTTTTATAGGTAAGCATTGTTATAAGTGAGAAAAGTTATGTTGTCTGTATTTTCGGTGGTTGTGCGTTCTTCTCGTCCAGCATTTTTATTACTCACGCCCGTTGTCTTGTTCTTAGCGGCGGCTTTAGCTTGGCAGCAAAGCAGCGACTCGCTCAGATGGGATTTGTTGCCTTGGCTGCTGGTGTCGGCTTTATGTGCAGCCATTGCTAGTAATTTGTTGAATGAATATTTTGATTTCAGTAGTGGTTTAGATCATCAGACTCAGGCTACGCCATTTTCGGGGGGCAGTAAAGCCTTAATTGAGGCACCACATCGTGCTGAATTGGTGAAGTGGGCTGGTTTGTTGTTTGTCTCTTTGTCGACTTGGTCGGGACTTTATTTGGTAGCACAGGTGGGTTGGCCATTGTTGCTACTGGGGTTATTGGGGGTTGGCTTAGTCATTACTTACACACCCATATTGAATCGTTCTGCTTGGTTATGTTTGTTAGCACCAGGACTAGGCTATGGCTTAGTGATGTTTGTGGGAGCTTACTGGGTTTTGCTGGGGCAGGTGAGTTGGCAAGGTGTGTGGCTGATGTTATTGCCGTTGAGCTTGGTTTCTTCTCTCTTATTAATGAATCAGTTTCCAGATGCAGAGGCAGATGAACGGGTCGGTCGGCGTCATGCGGTTATCGCTTGGGGGCGTGAACGTGCTTATGCGGTATTGGCTGGCTTGCATGCCATCAGTTATCTGTTATTGTGGCTATTTGCATGGCAGTCAGGTTTTTCCTTGTTGATGTGGGCGTTGTTATGGATACCTGTTTCGCTTGGATTATTATGGCAGGGAAAGAGCATGATGCAGGGCAAAACAGTGTTGCCGGCAATGGCACTGAATGTCATGCTGGTATTAGGATTACCCATAACGGTTGCGTTTTTGTTAATCGCGTCGAAAACCTAAGTGAATCCGCTTAATCTGCTGGGTTGCTAAAACACCAGTGTTGAGCTTCGCTTTCAGCTCATCGATTTTAATGGGTTTGGTGGTGAAGTCGTCCATACCACAGGCTAGGCATTTTTTGTGATAATAGAACTTTATGTGGATGAATTGAAAATATCCTCACACTCTGGCTGTTTACGCTAGGCGTTATCATCTTGCAGTGCTTCTCCCCATGAGAGCTACTGCGTCAGGTTTTGCTGATCTAGTTGATGTTCGCTGAAGGGAACAGCTAATTGGATGAATTCGAGGGATTATAAGATCAGCAAAGCATGAGGCGAAATGAATTACACCAGTCCCATTGCCGTTTTTACCTGTGTCAATGTTTGGCTGGCGCGCTCACGCGCTTTATCGGCTCCTTGTTTCATCACCCGCATGAGTTCAGTTTCATTGTCGCGTAAACGATGAAACTCAGCTTGAATGGGCGTTAACAGCGCAACAATCGCTTCGCCTGTATCTGATTTTAGCTGGCCATAGCCTTTGCCATCATATTCGCTTTCCAATTCGCGGATGGATTTGCCTGTTGCACCAGACAGCAGAGTCAGTAGGTTGCTAACACCTGGTTTAGTGTCGCGATCATAACGAATACTGGTATCGGTATCGGTGACGGCACGTTTGACCTTTTTGAGAATGGTTTTAGGATCGTCTAATAATGCGATATAGTTGCCTGCATTTTCATCCGATTTGGACATTTTCTTTTCTGGTTCTAGCAAGCTCATTATTCGTCCACCAGCTTCAGTGCTGGGAATATAGGGCTCTGGCACGGTAAATAGTTGGCCATAGGCGTTGTTCATGCGAGTGGCTAAATCACGCGCTAATTCTAAATGTTGTTTTTGGTCGGCACCAACGGGAACGGCTTTGGTTTGATAGAGTAGAATGTCAGCGGCCATGAGCACGGGGTAGGAGAATAATCCCAAATTAATGTTGTCGGTATGCTTGGCGATTTTATCTTTATATTGTGTCATACGCTCTAACTCACCCATATAGGTGTGACAAGACAATAACCACATCAGTTCGCTGTGTTCAGGCACATCTGATTGAGCGAAAATAATGCTCTTGTCAGGGTCGATGCCGCAAGCCATATAGGCAGCCACGAAGTCTAGACTGCGCTTTTTCAGCTCAGCTGGCGCTTGACGAACGGTAATCGCATGTAGGTTAACCAATGAAAATAGGCAATCGAAATCTTCTTGCATGCGTAACCAGTTCTTAACCGCTCCAAAATAGTGACCAATGTTGAGTTGTCCAGAGGGTTGAATACCAGAGAAGAGAATATCGCGTGCCATGAAACTGTCCTAGTGTCTACTTGAAATTAGACGGCTATTTTAGCGCAGATAAGGGATTGTGTGCGTATTTGGGCTGTAAACTATTGGTGTTGAGTAAGGATGCTTTCTGTTAAAATACCAGCCAATAGATAGTGATTTAGACAGGAAAGACAACAATGGCAGCGAATACATGGGGTGAGGCCTTTCGAGTAACAACCTTTGGTGAAAGCCATGGTATTGCGTTGGGTGCGATTATTGATGGTTGTCCTCCTGGTTTAGAACTGACTGAAGCTGATTTGCAGATTGATTTAGATCGTCGCAAGCCAGGTACTTCTCGCTTTACCACACAGCGCCGCGAAGATGATTGTGTGAAAATTTTATCGGGCGTGCTCAATGGTCGTACCACGGGTACACCGATTGGCTTACTGATTGAAAACACCGATCAGCGTTCGCAAGATTATGGCAATTTAATGGATGTGTTCCGCCCTGGTCATGCCGATTACACCTACGAGCATAAGTACGGTGTGCGTGATTTTCGCGGTGGTGGTCGTTCATCGGCGCGTGAAACCGCCATGCGTGTGGCGGCAGGTGCGATTGCGAAAAAATGGTTAAAAGAGCGCTTTGGTGTCGAAATTCAAGGTTATTTGTCGCAATTAGGTCCTGTTAAAATTACTCAGGTTGATTATTCAATCATTGAAACCAATCCTTTTTTCTGTCCCGATGCCGATGCCGTTCAAGCCATGGAAGACTACATGACTGAGCTTAAAAAAACGGGTGATTCGATTGGTGCTAAAGTAACGGTGGTGGCTCGTAACGTGCCGCCAGGCTGGGGTGAGCCAGTGTTTGATCGCTTAGATGCGGATATTGCGAAAGCCTTAATGAGTATTAATGCGGTAAAAGGCGTCGAAATTGGTGATGGCTTTGCCGTCGTTGAGCAACTCGGTACGCAACATCGTGATGAAATGACCAAAAATGGCTTTTTAAGTAATCATTCGGGTGGCGTATTGGGCGGCATTTCTTCTGGGCAAGAAATCGTGGCGCACATGGCACTCAAACCCACATCTAGCTTAAAAATTCCAGGTCAAAGCATTGACCGCTGGGGTAATGAGCAAGAAGTGATTACCAAAGGTCGTCATGACCCTTGTGTGGGTATTCGTGCGACGCCCATTGCCGAAGCCATGTTAGCATTGGTGTTGATGGATCATGCCTTGCGTCAGCGTGGGCAAAATGCCGATGCCTTGGTGACGGTACCCAATATTGCTCAAGCCTAACGCTTAACGCGGGTCTATTTTGCAAAGCACTTCACCTAATACGGAATCACAGATTCCGTATTTTTCGTTATCGGGTTACTATTTTTTTTACTTTGCTGCTGTTGGCATTATTTTGCCGTTTCTCGGGCTGTATTTTCAGTCGCTTGGACTCAGTGCTATTGAAATTGCGCAACTGCTGGCGGTGTTGTCTTTTGCACGTATTGTTTCGCCACCCATTTGGGCGCTATTAGCGGATCGTAAGGGTAACTTTCTCTTTTATGTTCAGTTGGCTTCGTGGTTATCAGCTGGCTTGGTACTAGGTTTGTGGTGGTTAGAGGGTTTTTGGTCGTTATTATGGCTTATGGCGTGGCTGGGTTTTTTCTGGCATGCGGCCTTACCGCCAATGGAAAGTTTAACCTTATCGCATTTAGGCAGTCACTTGTCAGCTTATAGTCGCATTCGGTTATGGGGTTCGGTCGGTTTTATCGTTGCTGTGCTAGGGGCTGGTTGGCTCATTGAAGCCTATGGTCAGTTGGCCTTTTTAATGACAACGACTTTCTTTTTCATGGCAACAGCCCTTATCGCGCAGTGGAATCGTGAATCGCCACAACTGCGTCTAGGATCGGTGGATTGGCAAGGTTTATTGGTCTTGTTGCGCCGTTCACTGGTATGGTGGGTGTTAACGATTGCCTTACTGACACAAATTGCTCACGGTATCTACTATAGTTTTTATTCGATTTTGTTAGCCGATGCAGGCTATTCCAATGCCAGTATTGGGCTGCTTTGGTCATTGGGGGTTGTAGCTGAAATTGTCTTGTTTTGGTTTTTTTGGCGTCTTTCGCCTTTATTGCGTTTTCATCATTGGGTGTTGATAGCGACCCTGTTGTCGGTGGTGAGATGGTGGTTAACCGGATATTTTGTTGACAGTTTGGTCGTGATGATTTTGGCGCAATTGCTGCATGCGGCTACTTTTGCCGTCTTTCATTCCGTGGTGGTGCAATGGTTGCACGAAACCTTTGTTGGTCATCAGGCACAGGGGCAAGCGCTTTATGCCAGTTTGAGCTATGGTGTGGGTGGTGTATTAGGGAGTTTATTGGCTGGTTTCGCGTGGACTTATGGTGGCGGCGAATGGACTTTCGGATTGGCCGCCTTGGTTTCGTTGCTTGCCTGTTTATTGGTGTGGAAAGTGAAGCAGGCCTAGGCCTTGACTAGCCTTGTGTTTCATCTGTGTGCTTTTTACCACCTTGGCGCATTAACCAAGCCACGGCAAAGTGTGCGATGACCAAGACCACCAAACTGCCTATAATGACGGGCCAAAAGTTATTCATAATCCAATGTTCAAATCCCATACCTGTCTCCTTATGGTGAGCGCGCATTGCGAAACGCTGTTGAAATGCTTATCATAAGCGACTATTGTCAAAAAGTTTAAGGAAATTTTCTCATGGCACATGTGCTCGTTCTGCCTGGTGATGGTATTGGTCCTGAAATTGTTGCTGAAGCAGTCAAAGTATTAAACGTCTTAGCGAAGGATCATGGCTTATCACTGACCACCAGTGAAGGTTTGGTAGGTGGTGCGAGTATCGATGTACATGGAACGCCCTTAACCGACGATACCTTGGCGCAAGCACAAGCAGCTGATGCGGTACTTTTAGGTGCAGTGGGCGGTCCTAAGTGGGATGCGATGCCGATGGCGAATCGTCCAGAGAAAGGGCTATTGGCCTTGCGTAAGGGGATGAATTTATTTGCTAATTTGCGTCCAGCAATTCTCTATCCTCAGTTGACCCATGCCAGTACCTTAAAGCCAGAAGTGGTTTCGGGATTGGATTTGTTGATTGTGCGTGAATTGACTGGTGGTATTTATTTCGGTCAGCCACGCGGCGTACGCACCCTAGAAAATGGTGAGCGTCAGGGTTATAACACGCTCGTGTACAGCGAGTCTGAGATTGAACGTATTGCCCATGTTGCTTTCCAAGCAGCGCAAAAACGCGGTAAGCGTGTCTGTTCGATTGATAAGTCGAACGTATTAGAAACCACAGCGCTTTGGAAAGAAGTGGTGACGCGTATTGCCGCTCAATATCCTGATGTGGAACTCAGCCACATGCTGGTAGACAATGCCGCGATGCAATTGGTGAAAGCACCGAAGCAATTTGATGTCATGCTAACGGATAACATGTTCGGTGATATTTTATCTGACGAAGCCTCTATGTTGACGGGTTCGATTGGTATGTTGGCGTCGGCTTCATTGAATGAGCATAATAAGGGTATGTATGAGCCAAGTCATGGTTCAGCGCCTGACATTGCTGGTCAAGGTTTAGCAAATCCGATTGCCACTATTTTGTCGGCGGCGATGATGTTGCGTTATTCATTGAATGCACCAGAACAAGCGGATCGTATTGAAGCAGCGGTGGGCAAAGTGCTTGACGCTGGTCTGCGTACGGGCGACATTTGGACAGAAGGTTGTCAAAAAGTATCGACCAGCCAAATGGGTGATGCCATTGCCGCCGCGCTTTAATCAGCGATAGGTCGGCGACTGGTGCGTAATCAGCTAACCATTACCATTACCGACGTTCATGGATCGCGTCAGTTCACGCTGACACATTTCATTAAGCGTTTTATTGTCGTCATTTTATTGGTGTTGGCGTTGCTGACGCTGGTGGCTACAGGGTTGGTGTGGAAATTTTTGGCAGAACGCGCAACCTTAGAGATGCAAATTTCGGATTTACATCGTCAAAAAGAAGCTATTGAAACAGATTATCGTCAGGCATTGGCGCAGCAAAATGAGCTGTTTACCGAGTTGAACCAAGACAAAGTGGCATTGGAAAATGAGGTTCAGGCTAAAGAGGGTCAGTTAAGTTTTCTACAAAACACTTTTGGTCAGTTAGAAGCACAGATTGGCTTGGTTGAGAGTGGTGATTTCAAGCGGTTATCCGAGTTGTTACTTGTTGACATCGAATTAATGATGAACAAAATTCCCAGTGGTATGCCAACCAGTTATAAAATGATTTCGGATGGTTTTGGCTGGCGTACTCATCCAGTAACGAAAAATCGCTCTTTTCATGAAGGGTTAGATTTTAGTTGTGATGTAGGAACATCAGTACAAAGTACTGCTGATGGTATCGTTGAAAGTGCGGGCTGGGATGGCGGTTATGGTTTGAAAGTCATTATTAATCATGGTTATGGTTTCAAAACCGTTTATGCGCATCTGAGTAAAGCCTCGGTCAAGCGCGGTGAAGTTGTTGCGAAAGGCGATGAAATTGGCTTGTCGGGCAATACGGGTGTGAGTAGTGGTGCGCATTTGCATTATGAAGTACATTTTATGGATAACAAACTGAATCCAAGACCATTTGCTGATTGGAGTTCACGCCGTGCTTATTCAGTCTTTAAACAAGTGAAGGAGGTTCCATGGGAGTCTTTCGCCGATTTGGTCATTCAGGAAAAACTGCTTGTGCTAAAACAGTCATTGCCAACGGCTGCCATGTCGTCGGACAAATTAAACTAGCGGGCGATCTTCATTTAGATGGCTCACTGGAAGGGACAATCGATGCCGTGCAGTTGTCGGTTGGCAAACAGGGTAATCTGAATGGTATTATTCGAGCCAAACACGTTATTTTGGCAGGTAAAGTCGAGGGGCAAATTCACTGCGAATCGTTGGAATTGTTAGCGAGTTGTCATTTACAAGGTGAAGTTTACTGTCAAGATTTAGTGGTGGAAAAAGGCGCTCGCTTTATTGGTAGTACCAAAGACTCTGCTACTGCCGTGGCTTTAGAAGTATTAGCGCAACAGCCCAAAGTGGGTTTGTTGACGCAAGTCAGTAAAGAATCTGAACAGCCCGCTTAATGGGGCATATAAAAAATTTAAGTTAAAGGAATGGGTCATGTCTAAATTGTATGATGTCGCGGTAGTCGGTGCAACAGGTGCGGTCGGAGAGACCATGATGCGTGTGTTGGAAGAAATGAACTTTCCCGTGGGTAAGCTCTACCCTTTAGCGAGCAGTCGTTCGGCGGGTAAAAAAGTGACTTTCCGTGGCCAAGAAGTAACCGTAGAAGATTTAGAGACTTTTGACTTTTCTAAAACACAAATTGGATTGTTTTCACCTGGTGCGAGTATTTCGGCCATTTATGCACCTAAGGCTGCTGCTGCTGGCTGTGTGGTGATCGATAATACGTCACAGTTCCGTTATGATGATGACATTCCATTGGTCGTACCTGAAGTGAACCCTAAAGCCATCGCTCAGTATAAAACACGTGGCATTATTGCCAATCCTAATTGTTCAACCATTCAAATGTTGGTGGCGCTGAAGCCCATTTATGATGCGGTAGGTATCACGCGCATTAATGTGGCGACTTATCAAGCCGTGTCGGGAGCGGGCAAAGAGGCGATTGAGGAACTTTCAACACAAACGGCTAATTTATTGAATTTCAAACCGACCAGTAATGAAGTTTTTGCTAAACGTATTGCCTTTAATGTCATTCCGCAAATTGATGTGTTTATGGAAAACGGCTACACCAAAGAAGAAATGAAAATGGTGTGGGAAACAAAAAAAATCATGGGTGATGATTCCATTTTGGTCAATCCGACCGCAGTGCGTGTGCCTGTATTCTTTGGTCATAGCGAAGCGGTACACATCGAAACGCGTGACAAAATCACGGCTGAACAAGCACGTGAGCTGTTAAGCAAAGCGCAAGGTATTGTGGTGATGGATGAGCGCGAGCCAGGTGGTTATCCAACGGCCACCGATGTCGCCGATACCAACCCAGTCTATGTCGGTCGTATTCGTGAAGATATTTCTTGCGAAAAAGGTTTGAACCTATGGGTAGTAGCGGACAATGTGCGTAAGGGTGCAGCGACGAATGCGGTGCAAATTGCGCAAGTACTCATTCGTGACTATCTAAATTAATCATTCATGCCACGTATTGCGCTAGGCATTGAGTATGCGGGTCATGCTTATTGCGGTTGGCAAAAACAGCAAGATTGCATCGGCGTTCAAGCCCACTTAGAGCGTGGACTGGCTAAAATTGCGTGTGAACCCATCGAGGTGTTTTGTGCAGGTCGCACTGATCGGGGCGTTCACGCCATTGGTCAAGTGGTGCATTTTGATACCTCGGTTCATCGTCCCGACGATGCCTGGGTTAGGGGGACTAACACCCATTTACCGAGCGGTGTTCGGGTGTTGTGGTCGCGTGAAGTCGATGAAGGTTTTCATGCGCGTTTTTCAGCGACTTCTCGTCGCTATCGTTATGTGATACTCAATCGACGTATTCATTCGGCGGTTTTTGCTGATTTGCAGACTTGGGTATCTTATTCCCTAGATGTGTCTTTGATGCATCAAGCGGCACAAGCCCTGCTGGGTGAACAAGACTTTACCAGTTTTCGTGCTGCTGAGTGTCAAGCCAAACATCCAGTGCGTTGTGTGACGGAAGTGACGGTTCATGGTGATGGAGTGCACGTGTTCGTGGATATCGAAGCCAATGCTTTTTTGCACCACATGGTGCGTAATATGGTCGGTAGTTTATTGATGATAGGACGCGGTGAGCGCCCAACGACTTGGATTGCTGAGTTATTACAGGCCAAAGACCGCAAACTGGCAGCGCCAACTGCGCCAGCAGCAGGGCTATACCTGACTCACGTGCGTTATCCCGAAGTCTATTCCTTTCCTCAGTTGGATTTAAGCTATTTATGGCGAGGTGTAGCATGAGAACGCGCGTTAAAATTTGTGGATTGACGCGAGCAGAAGATGTACAGGACGCTTGTGAAGCGGGGGTTGATGCGATTGGTTTGGTGTTTTATGCGCCCAGCCCCAGAGCGGTGACCGTTGAACAAGCGAAGCTGATTCTTCTGGATGTGCCACCGTTTGTCACGATAACGGCTTTGTTTGTTAATCCCACGGTTGCTGAGGTGCAAGCGGTACTTGCACAGATTCCCGCCATCAGCTTGTTACAATTTCATGGAGATGAAACACCTAAATTTTGTCGTCAATTTGGAAGAGCTTATATCAAAGCCATTCCGATGCGTGATGAGGTTGATTTAGCTCAACAGGCAAGCCTCTATGATGACGCTTTAGGATTACTGGTAGATACTTACAAGCCAGGCATTCCTGGAGGATCAGGAGAGTCCTTCGATTGGCACCGCTTACCCCAGTCGTTGAGTAAACCGCTCATCCTAGCGGGCGGATTAACGCCTGATAATGTTGCTCAAGCCATTGCACAAGTGCAACCTTATGCTGTCGATGTGTCGGGTGGGGTTGAGATCAGTAAAGGGATTAAAGCGTGCCAAAAGATGCGCAATTTTATGGCATCGGTTGCCACTGCCTCTCTTTAAGCTAATGATTATTTAGACTGACCAATAATAAGTAGAAAGACCCGACAGATACAAACAAATGTTAGTTTGTGTGGCAATTCAGGGGCTAACCCGATAAAATTGATTTATTTGTTGAATTGGAATAAGGAAGCGAAAGTGTCCGATCAAATTGATGTTCATAAGGTAGCACGTTTAGGCGCCTTAGCAGTGAGCGATGATGAAGTCGTGGCGGTAGGGCAAAAGCTGAATGCGATTGTCGGTCTATTTGATCAGTTAGCCGCGATTAATACCGATGGCGTTGAACCTATGGCACATCCGTTAGACCAAGTGCAGCGTTTGCGTGAGGATGTGGTTACGGAAACCGATATTCATGAATATGTGCAGCAAATCGCCCCCAAAGTAGAAGCGGGTTTGTATCTAGTACCTAAAGTCATTGAATAAATTAAAAACTCGATAAAGTTGCGCTAACTGCGTTAAAAGCCTTCTTAAAAAAGCACTTACCTGAGTAAACTTACTTTTTTAACTCATGGCTTTTGTCTTGTTATCATCTACTTTCTTTGGTTTTTAGCATTAAGTTAAGGTTTAATTATGAGTTTTCATCAAATGCCCCTAGTGCAGTTGGCAGAACAATTGCGCAACCAGTCGGTATCGAGTGTTGAATTAACACAGCATTTTCTAGACCGTATGACGCAGTTTGACGGTCAAATTAATAGTTACATTACGCCAACGCCTGAAATGGCGTTAGCACAAGCGACAGCGGCTGATGCACGTCGCGCTGCGGGCGAAAATGGTTTGTTGCTCGGTATTCCTTTGGCGCATAAAGATATTTTTTGTACCAAGGATGTGATTACCACTTGTGCTTCTAACATGTTGGCTAATTTCAAAGCGCCTTACAATGCAACGGTGGTCGAAAAACTCAATGCGGTTGGTATGGTGACTCTGGGTAAAGTGAACATGGATGAGTTCGCTATGGGTTCAACGACGGAAAATAGTGCGTTTGGGGTGACACGCAATCCTTGGAGTTTGGATGCCGTACCGGGCGGTTCATCAGGCGGTTCGGCAGCGGCTTTGGCAGCGGGTTTAGCGCCAGTGGCAACGGGTACGGATACGGGCGGTTCGATTCGTCAGCCCGCAGCTTTCTGTGGTGTGACGGGCATTAAGCCAACTTATGGCAGTGTCTCACGTTATGGTATGATCGCCTATGCATCGAGTTTGGATCAAGGCGGCCCTATGGCGAAAACCGCCGAAGATTGTGCGCATTTATTGTCAGCGATGGCGGGTTTTGATGAGCGTGATTCTACCTGTGCCGAAGGCGTGCGTCCTGATTATGTCGCTGCGTTAAACGATTCGGTTAAAGGTTTGCGCATTGGCTTGCCTAAAGAGTATTTCGGTGAAGGTTTGTCGCCAGAAGTGAAAGCGGCGACCATGGCGGTGGCGGCTGAATTGGAAAAGCAAGGCGCGACGCTAGTTGAAGTGTCCTTACCTAATACCTCGGCAGCTATGCCCGCTTATTATGTGATTGCGCCTGCTGAAGCCAGCTCGAATTTATCGCGTTATGATGGTGTGCGTTTTGGTCATCGTTGTGACAATCCCAAAGACCTAAAAGACATGTACACCCGTTCACGTTCAGAAGGTTTTGGTGCGGAAGTGAAGCGTCGTATCATGGTCGGTGCTTATGTGTTGTCGGCGGGTTATTATGATGCTTATTACCTAAAAGCCCAGCGTGTGCGTCGTTTGATTAAGCAAGATTTTGTTACGGCTTTTGAACAGTGTGATGTGATTCTTGGGCCAGTAGCACCTACGCCAGCCTGGAAGTTGGGTGAGAAAACGGCTGATCCAACGGCGATGTATTTAGCGGATATTTACACCATTCCTGTGAACTTGGCTGGTTTACCCGCGATTGCTATGCCAGCGGGCTTTACTGGTGGTCTGCCTGTGGGTGTTCAGTTGATTGGTAACTACTTCAGCGAGCCAAAACTGCTGAATGTGGCGCATCAATATCAACAAGCAACCGATCATCATCTACAAATGCCAGTGGCATTTGCTTAACGGACACCAAGGAGAATAACTACTATGACATGGGAAACAGTCATTGGCCTTGAGGTTCATGCTCAACTGGCTACCAATACCAAAATTTTCTCAGCTGCATCGACCGCTTTTGGTGCTATGCCCAATACCCAAGCTTGCTTGGTCGATTTGGGTATGCCAGGCGTGTTGCCTGTATTGAACAAAGGCGTGGTCGATATGGCCATCCGTTTCGGATTAGCCGTCGGTGCCACCGTAGCAGAAAAATCGGTGTTTGCGCGTAAAAATTATTTCTATCCTGACTTGCCTAAAGGTTATCAGATTTCACAATTTGAATTGCCTGTCGTCTTGGGTGGTCAAATTGAGATTGAGTTAGATGGTGGCGTGAAAAAAACCATTAATGTCACGCGTGCTCATTTGGAAGAAGATGCGGGTAAATCACTACACGAAGACTTTGAAGGCTATTCAGGTATTGACTTAAATCGTGCAGGCACGCCCTTATTAGAAATTGTTTCTGAACCAGAAATGCGTTCTCCTGCGGAAGCGGTTGCTTATGCGAAAAAACTGCATGAGTTGGTGCAGTACTTAGGTATTTGCGATGGTAACATGCAAGAAGGTTCTTTCCGTATCGATGCGAACATTTCCGTGCGTCGTCCTGGTGCGCCTTTTGGTACGCGCGCAGAGGTGAAGAACGTCAACTCGTTCAAATTTTTAGAACGCGCCATTATGTTTGAAGTGGAACGTCAAATTGATGTTATTGAAGCGGGTGGTCAAGTGGTGCAAGAAACACGCTTGTACGATGCGGCTAAAGACGAAACCCGTTCAATGCGTTCTAAAGAAGAAGCGATGGATTATCGTTACTTCCCTTGTCCTGACTTATTGCCACTGATTATTACGCCTGCAATGATCGAAGCTGTAAAGGCTGAAATGCCCGAGTTGCCTGACGCAAAACGTGAACGTTTCATGAGTCAATATGGGCTGAATGATTACGACGCGATGGTGTTGACCAATAGTCGTGAAATTGCTGATTATTATGAAGCGGTGGTTGCGGCGACGGGCGGTAAGGATGCGAAAATTGCTGCCAACTGGGTGATGGGTGAGTTAAATGCGCGTTTGAATAACGATAATCTTAGCATTACTGAATCACCCGTTGATGCACAGCGTATGGCGGGCTTAATTGCACGTATCCTTGATAACACCATTTCGGGCAAAATCGCCAAAGATGTGTTCGATGCGATGTGGACGAGTCAAGATTCTGCCGATGCCATTATCGAGAGCAAAGGGTTAAAACAAATTACCGATCCGGTTGCAATTGCAGCGATGGTGCGTGGCGTTATCGATCAGTTCCCTGAGCAATTAGCGGAATACAAAGGTGGTCGAGATAAACTCTTCGGCTTCTTTGTTGGTGAGGTGATGAAAGCCACTAAAGGAAAAGCCAATCCCGGTCAAGTCAATCAAATTTTGAAAGACGAATTGGCTAAATGATCTCCTAACGAGAATGTGCAAACCCCACTCAAATAGTGGGGTTTTGTTTAAGAATCTATATCTTCTAAATGGAAAAGTTATGCTAGCAGTATTGGCCATTGTGGTGGGTTTGGGGCTATTGGTTTGGAGTGCTGATCGCTTTGTTGAAGGTGCAGCATCAACAGCGCGATATTTTGGTATGCCACCGTTGTTGGTAGGAATGGTCATTGTGGGTATGGGAACCTCAGCTCCTGAAATGACGGTGTCGGTTCTGGCTGCTTCACAAGGTAGTCCTGGTATTGCGCTGGGTAATGCTTATGGCTCTAATATCACCAATATTGCGCTCATTTTGGGATTAACGGCACTCATCAGTCCTATTATTGTGCACTCACAGGTGGTGCGTAAAGAGTTACCTATTTTGATGGGTATTACGTTATTAGCCGCATGGCAGTTGTGGGATGGTGATATCAGTCGCATGGATGCTGTGGTGTTATTGCTGGTTTTTGTGGCGCTGATGGCTTGGACGATATGGCAGGGGATGCGATCAAAACGAGACTCACTGGCTAAAGAAATAGAAGCTGAGTTGAGTGAACATGAAATGCCGATTCAATATGCGCTCATGTGGACAGTAATTGGTCTTGTTGTGTTGATTGTCAGCTCACGGATGCTGGTGTGGGGTGCAGTCGATATTGCGCAAAGCTTAGGCGTAAGCGACATGATTATTGGCTTAACGATTGTAGCGATAGGCACTTCATTACCAGAGCTGGCTTCGTCAGTTATTGCCGCCCGCAAGGGAGAACATGATATTGCCTTAGGTAACATTATTGGTTCAAACATGTTTAATACATTAGCTGTTGTTGGTTTAGCAGGCGTCATTCATCCAATGGCAGTCGATGCGGAAGTGTTTAACCGTGATATCTTGGTCATGATTGGACTGACATTTCTATTATTCATTATGGCTTACGCTTTTAATAAAAAGCGATCGGGTTGTATCAACCGAGTTGAAGGTGGTGTATTAATGCTCTGTTACGTGAGTTATACCAGCTATTTAATTGTCAGCGTTTTTTGACCCTATAGCCATGTGATGAAAGAAAGCGTGATGAGCGAGGTAGAAGAGATGATTCGGGTCGATATGGTTTAGAGTGATATGATGATCATAAAGTGGATGATAGTCGCTACAATAGATGTGAACCAGACAATGCTTGTTTTGCTATGTAAGAAATTGAGCGTTAAATAGATAGGTATTAACCTTGTTTTTGTCTGATCTTTATTTTAGTATCAATGA
>CAYQEZ010000003.1:0-59232 GCA_964416645.1 uncultured Francisella sp.
TTCATCTTTCTGCAGAAAAGTGGATTTAGGGCATTTGGATAAGTAGCAGGGATTACTGCGTCCAAAGCTTGCCAAAACGATCAGAAATCATAAATCAATGACGAAAAGACATAGTGTTTTTCGTTAAAAAGTGTGAATTCTATGAAAACTGAGCAAAATTTCGGGTAATTAGAGGTGCCCTAAATAGCACCCATGATGGCAAAAGTCAGGGTCGAATTGAATATGGGCAAGGTCGGACGCTTACTTCGTAACTGGTAAAGTGTAACGATGTTTTAACAGGTAAAAAAATAGCGCGGTATCAAATATCGCGCTTTTTAGCTCCAAATATCGCGCCGCGCTTCAACATGCTATTTTTAGCAACCCCTTCCTTCAGACTTTCTACCCATTGGGTTATTAGAGGTGCCCTAAAGCTTATTGCTATTGATTGGGCGGTGGTTTGCCGCTTAAGTTGTAAGCAAACACCAACACCTGAGCCACAGCAGCGAAAAGCTCGCGAGGGATTGGTTGATTCAGCTCTAGTGCAGATAGAGCTTTATTGAGTTGTGCATCTTGATGAATGGGGATGTCGGCTGTTTTGGCCATCGCTAAAATTTTATCTGCAATAGCACCTTTTCCTTTAGCTACCACGCGTGGTAAATCATCTTGTTTATAGACCAAGGCGACCGCCGAGGTGGGATCTTTTTCTTCTGTGTTATTCATGCGTTCTTTATCCGTGGCAATCAACTAGAGGTTGTTGCCACAAGGGTTTTTCGGTTCGAGGTTCTGGCTTGCCTTGCACGATCACCAAGCTCTCTATAACCAATCCTTGTTCCGTTAGCGCTTGCTTAAGTGTGGGTGCTTGTTGCTGAATCAATTGGCTAAGTTCAGCATTACTGCCCCATAATTGTACGCGTAGATTTAACGCCTTATCCATTTGAATACGACTGGTGAAATCTCCTTCTGGTAAGCTGAGTTGAACAAAAATTTTCCAATGTTGTTCATCCTCAGATTGTTCTGTTTTGGGTAAGTCAATTTCTAGGGTGAAATTATCTAGTAATTGCCGATCGTTGAGCGGAATTTCTTGTAACCAAACGGCATTGCCAGCATTGTGTTGGAGGGATTGCAGTTGTTGTGTCAGTTCAGATCGGTTAAGCAGTTGCTGAGCAATGATTTTTTCTTCTACGTTCGCATCGGGGTTGTTAATTAAATTGATTAAGCCTTGTTTCCATTCAGCTGTCGATTGCTTGGCATACTTGTCATTAAATGCTTGCATGGTTTGTTGAACTTTTTCGGCTGTCAGTGGGGCTTGTAAGTTGAGGGCTTGATTGAGTAAGCTTTGCCAAGCTGGATTGAGTGCTTTTTGTCCCTGATAGGCTTGTTGAAGCTGATCGTTAACCAGTGTCAGCAGTTGTTGCAAGGGTGATTGATTGGGTAGGCTGTTTTTAAGCGCAGTCAAGGCTTCTTTGGTTGTATTGGGCAGGGATTGAGTCCAGTTTGGTAGCGGTGTTGCCGCTGAGTTTGGTGCAGATGCTGTTTTGGTATTGGCAGTATCTTGCGTCACCGTGGTCAGATTGGTTGGTGTGGCAACATAAGAGGATCCTGTACTAGTAGCAGACTGAGGACTTGTTGATGCTGGAGGCGGTGTTAAAATTTTGAGTTGCAGTTGTCCGTTAACCAGCATGGGTTGTGCGCTGAGCGTTTGTCCTGGATTGAGTGGAGCGTTGGTTTGTGTAGCTAACTGTCGACCAGCCAATAAAATCGTGGCTTGATTGCCTTCACTAGCAACGACCTTAACGGTGATGGGTTGCGCATTTTGGAATAAAGATTCGGGTAATTTGGGGGTGCGAATCAATTTAATCACTTGCGCTTCAGGCGTGGATAATGGCATCATAACTCATAGTCCATAACGAGTGTTAAGTGGGCAGTTTATCAAAAATGCTGAATGAAGTCTGTAATTTGTAGCCGAGAAAGTCTAACCCTATGTCAATACAACAAGAATTCGACTTTACCAAAGCAGATTTTGATCGTGTGCGTCGTATCGTCTATGATCATGCTGGTATAGCCTTGGCTGATAGTAAGCAAAACCTGATTTACAATCGACTGTCTCGCCGTTTACGTAGTTTGAACTTTTATGATTTTAACCATTATTTAACCTATGTTGAAGGGGAAGGTTATGATCAGGAGTTTACCCATTTAATTAATGCGGTAACCACTAATTTAACTTTTTTCTTTCGTGAAATTCATCACTTCGATTATTTATCTGAAACACTATTTCCAGCTCTGCTGAAAGCCAATGCACAGAGTAAAAAAGTACGTATCTGGTCGGCTGGTTGTTCAACGGGAGAGGAGCCTTACTCGATTGCGATTGTGGTGAAAGAGGCTTTCCCGTCCGATTGGGACGTGCAAGTCCATGCCAGTGACTTGGATACCAATGTGATTCATACCGCTAAAACCGGTGTTTATCAAATTGAATCTTTAAAAGGCGTTTCTGCTGCACGTGTTAAACGTTGGTTCTTGAAAGGTAGTGGTCAGAATGAAGGTATGGTTAAGGTTAAACCAGAATTGCAAACGCTGATTCATTTTCAACAGGTTAATCTGATGCGTGATTGGCCTTGGAAGGAGCGTTTTGACATTATCTTTTGTCGAAATGTGGTTATTTATTTTGATAAGCCGACACAACAGAAGCTATTTATGCGTTATCACGAATTATTGAGTGATCAGGGACATTTGTTCATTGGACATTCAGAGTCTTTATACAAGGTAAGCGAACAATTTAAGTTATTGGGTAAAACCATTTACCAGAAAATTTAGAGGCTTTAGAAAACGATTATGTTAGCAAAAAAAATTAAGGTATTAATTGTCGACGATTCAGTATTGGTTAGACGTATGCTAACTGAAATGTTGAGTAGTGATGCGGCTATTGAAGTGGTTGGTGTGGCTGAGGACCCCTTTGATGCGCGAGAAAAAATCAAGGCGCTTAATCCTGATGTGATTACCTTAGACATCGAGATGCCAAAGATGGATGGGGTGACTTTCTTACGCAATTTAATGCGCCTGCATCCTTTACCTGTGGTGATGGTTTCATCGCTTACGGAAAAAGGAGCTGATGTTACCTTGGCAGCCTTGGAGCTGGGTGCGATTGATTTTGTTACTAAGCCCAAGGTGAATGTGGGCGGTTCTTTAGCTGATTATAAACAGGAAATCATCGAAAAAATTAAAATGGCTGCTAAGGTGTCGATGAGCAGAGTTGAGCGTAATGCGACGCAATCGACTGCTAAAGTTGTAGAAAAGCCAGTACCTACAACGCCCGCAACGATGATTCCAGCTAAATTGAGTGCTGATGCCATTCTCAGTCAACATGCTTCGGGTAAAGAAAAGTCTCGTCAGCGTATTATTGCCATTGGTGCATCTACAGGAGGGACTGAGGCTATTCGAGAAGTGCTAACAGCCTTGCCTGAGAATATGCCTCCGATTGTCATTACACAGCATATTCCTGCCGCTTTTAGTGCTCCTTTTGCGAAACGTATGGATAGCATGTCTGCATTATTAGTACATGAAGCTGAAGAGGGACAGTTGATCTTACCAGGTCATGTTTATATTGCCCCTGGTAGTCAGCATTTATTGATTGAATCGGTTGGCGGAAAGTTGGTTTGTCGTTTGCATGATGGTCCGCCAGTTAACCGACACAAGCCTTCTGTCGATGTGATGTTTCGCTCGGTCGCTCAGGTATGTGGTACTAATGCTATCGGTGTGCTCTTGACTGGTATGGGTGATGACGGGGCGCGAGGCTTGAAGGAGTTGCAAGATGTGTCGGCAAAAACCATTGCGCAAGATGAAAAGACAAGTGTTGTTTGGGGCATGCCAGGAGAAGCGGTTAAGCTAGGAGCTGCTGATCTTGTGTTGCCTTTATCTGAAGTGGCATCTAAATTGCTAGTGTTAAGTCAGTAAATTCGTATTAAAGTTTTTTTAGAACAGTGCGTTAACCCAGTGTCGGTTGTAAAAACGGATCGAGACAAAGCATTAGTTCGGAGTAGTAAAGTATGCAAAAGAAAATAGGTGTGGCTATCGGTTGGACGCTGAGTGTCTTGGTTGCACTGAGTGTTGGTTTGTCTGGTCAGTGGTGGATCGTTGTGGCGGTCATGGCATCGGCAGTGGTTTGGACGGGTTTGTTGCTTGCGGTTCCTTCATCGTCATCTGGGGACACTTCAGCTGTTGCGCCTCGTGCTTTTGCGCACAAGGGAACAACGGCTTTGGAGGCTCAGGCTTCGGGTGAGGTTGTAAAAGTCATTATGTCGGACATTGATGCCGTTATTGACCAAGAAGTGCAGATTGTTCGTGGTGAGCTGCTACAAGTTAAAGATTTGATTGCCGAAGCAGTAGAAACACTTAACAATAGTTTTACTAACTTAAATGATGCCTCACAACGAGAGGGTGAGTTGGTGATGGGGCTCATGGCTAATATGGGTGGCGGCAATGGTGGTATGACCATTGAAAAGTTCACGCAAGAAACACGAGATATTATGCATTACTTGATCGAATTGATCATGAGTGTGAGTCGTCGCAGTCGTGAGACTGTGTCGAAGATCGATGATATGGTGAGTCAGATTAATGCTATCTTTACCTTATTGGAAGATGTCAAAACGATTGCGGATCAAACCAATTTGTTAGCTTTGAATGCAGCAATTGAAGCGGCGCGTGCTGGTGAGTCAGGACGTGGTTTCGCTGTCGTGGCTGATGAAGTACGCAAATTGTCTTTAAACTCGAATAAGCTGAATGAACAGATTCGTAAAAAAGCAGAGCAGGCTCGTTTAACGGTTGATGAAGTGCGTGATATTGTTGGCGACTCAGCGCACAAGGACATGCGTGAAGCAGAGGATTCTAAGTTGCGCGCTGATCGCATGATGGAAGCGTTAAACAGCATGAATATGTCGATCACAGAACGATTAGGTGATGTCTCTGGCATCATTAGTGATATTGAGTACAATGTTTCTAATGCCATTCGTTCGTTACAGTTTGAGGATATTACGCGTCAATTGGTTGATCAGGTACAAAACCATTTGGATAACTTGAATAGCATGGCAAGTACCACTAATGCGGCAACGATTGAGATGATGCAAACCCCAGTGACTTCTTCGCAGGATTATGCTCAACGTATGGAAGAGTTGCGCCGTAAAATCCATGACGAGCGTGATCGAATTGAGGCAACACGTATGGCGCGGGTAAGATCTTCTAGTCTTGAAGCGGGTGATGTGGATTTATTCTAAGTTGTACTGGTAATGATAAAAAAACAGGGCAATTTGCCCTGTTTTTTTATTCTGTTAGTTGGTGATTGTCTCTATCTTCGGCACGAATGCTGGCTAAGCAATGATCGGCAGCCCGTAAGTAGCTAGCACGTTTGAATAGCAGCTGCCAGCGCGAACCATCAACCTGCTTCCACAAGAAAGCTGATCGGATTCCTGCTAAGAGTACGGCTCTAATGCGATTGGCAATAGCTGGTTGCGATAAATAGCCATGCGAACCGCGCACCATGATTTTAGGGTGCATTTGAGAAACAATATCCGTATAAATGAGTGCGATGCCAGCCAGGGTGTTGTCATGCAACAAGCCAAAGTGTTTGCGTTGACTTTCTGGTACAGACAGTTTTTTGAACAGTCTTTCGACTAATTCAGGTTGCTTGCTCAGCTTGTTTTCTAAAGCAATCATACCAATGACATATTGTGTCAGTTGCATATTGCGCTGTTCATTCGGAGCTGAACCGTTCATTTGCGTTTTTAAAGTACGCATGCCTAGCGTTAACCCAGCAAAACCACCAAAAACGGCTTCGGTTGTTTCTGGGTTTTCAACAAATAAACTATTCAATGTCGCTGTCAGGGCATCGGTATCCGATTTTCCCTGAGTGGCTAGTTGGTGAACCAATGCAGCGGCCTGGTAAATACCGGCAAAGGCGAGCATGCGGTCTTGATCTTGATAACTCATAAGGCTTAATTCTTAGCTTCTGTGATAATCGCACCGCCTAAGCAGACTTCGTCATCATAAATAACGACAGACTGACCAGGCGTGATAGCGCGTTGGGGTTGTTCAAAGGTAAGCTCGATGCGTTGATTGTCTGCATAGGTGAGCTGACAGGCTTGAGCGGGTTGACGGTAACGAATTTTGGCGCTCAGTGGTTGATGGATGGACGGTGGTTGATCGCACCAGTCGAGTTGGGTTGCCACTAGGCGACTTTTGAGCAAGGCAGGGTGGTTGTGACCTTGCACGACGATGAGGCGATTAAGAGCCATATCTTTATCGGCGACAAACCAAGCGTCGTCTTCATTACCCTGTCCGCCACCGATGCCTAATCCTTTACGCTGTCCCAGTGTATAAAAAGCGAGTCCAGTATGTTTGCCAACGACCTTGCCTTCTGGTGTGACCATGTCGCCAGCTTGTTGCTGGTCGAGGTAGCTTTGTAAAAAGTCTTTGAATTTGCGTTCACCAATAAAACAAATACCGGTACTGTCTTTTTTATCGTGGGTAACAAAACCCTGTTGTTCGGCAATAGCGCGTACGACAGGTTTTTCCAGTTCACCGACAGGGAATAAGGCATGTGCCAGTTGGCGTTGCTTGAGCGTGTATAAGAAATAGCTCTGATCTTTATTGTTATCTAGCCCAGTGAGCAGTTGAAAATGCCCATTCTGGTAACCAATGCGCGCATAATGCCCCGTGGCAATACCGTCTGCACCCAGGGCAAGGGCTTCATCCAGAAAGGTTTTGAATTTAATTTCTTTGTTGCACAAAATATCGGGGTTAGGGGTGCGACCTGCTTGGTATTCCGCTAAAAAATGAGCGAATACGCCTTCCCAGTAATGTTGAGAGAAGTTGCGAATGTGTAAAGGAATACCCAGTTTGTCGCAAACCTGCTGGGCGTCGAGCATGTCTTTACGCGCTGGGCAGTAGTCGTCGGTATCGTCCCCTTCCCAGTTCTTCATAAACAAGCCTTCGATCTGGTAGCCTTGTTGTTGTAATAGGTAGGCAGTCACAGAAGAGTCTACCCCTCCTGACATGCCAACAATAATTTTAGCACCAGGTTGTAACTGGCGAAATTGAGTATTTGTATCCATGAGCGATATTCTAACAAATTAGCCTCCTGACAGGGCATAGCCTTTGACGTTATAATGAACCATTTTTTGCAAACGACTGAGGCACTTATGGCTACCAACTGGATCAAAATGGAGTGTGTGCCTTTGCCAACGGCTAACTATCCTGAATTGCTGGTTTATTGGAATCCCGATTCGGGGCAATTGTTGGGTGATCAAGTGGATTTGTTACATGATTTGGTAAGACAAGCAATGAATCAGGGCATAAATGGCGCTGAGTTGTCTGATCCTTACCGTAAGCCAAGTGAATTGGCGATTATTTTGAGTCAGTTTTATATTCTCATTCCTGAGCCGATTGCAGAAGTGCCTCATTTTGTTGCTGCTTCTCAATTGGTTCAGTAAAGTTACTTGGGTTAATTAGTAATGATAAAAGTAGAATTTACGCTTTGTTTAAGTGATGGCACACTGGTGGATAAAACAGAAGCAGGCGAAGTAATAGAGTTTGAGCCGGGTGATGGTCAATGGTTTCCGGCCTTAGAAAAGTGTGTCTTGTCTGTACCGATGGGAGAAACCATGCAATTTTTACTATCGCCAGAAGAAGCTTTTGGTTATCCCGATCCTAGCCAAGTACATTGGTTAGATAGAACGGACTTGGGTGACATTGAGCCTATCGTCAATGACATTGTTGAATTCAATTTGCCCAATGGCGATGCTGTGGCTGCGCGTGTGCTAGCAGTCGAATCAGATCGTGTGCAGTGTGATTTTAGTCATCCCTTAGCAGGACAGGAATTAATTTTAGAAGTGAAGCGAGTTGCTTGACTTAGTGTGCTTAACCCGAAGCATGATTCTTTATATTTGCCTTTCCTTCGCTTTGCTCAGCTGGTCTGCATAAAAGAATCATGCTTCAGGTTTGAAACCAGTGTTGCTTTGAATTTAAGAACAAATTTTATCGTTAGGTGTCATCATGAATTTACATGAATATCAAGCCAAAGAGCTATTAAGAAATGCGGGCGTTCCCGTCGCCAATGGGGTGTTGTTGTACGATGCGATTGGGGTGCATGAAGAAATTTTAGAAGTCTTGGGTAATGCGCCTTGGGTGGTGAAAGCACAGGTACATTCGGGTGCTCGCGGGAAAGCGGGTGGTGTGAAGCTGGTTCATAGTGTCGATGAAGCACGCAGTGAAACGGAGCGTTTGCTCGGCTCTCAATTAGTGACCATTCAGACTGGGCCAGCAGGCTTGCCAGTCACTTCGGTACTCATTGAATCTGGCTGTGCCATTGCGCAGGAGTTTTATTTAAGCCTGACGCTGGATAGAGCGCGTAAGGGTTTTGCCTTTGTCGGCTCTGCCGATGGTGGTATGGACATTGAAGAGGTGGCTGAACATCATCCCGAGCGTGTGATTTCGGTATTTGTGCCCTTTGGTGCTGGCTTGCAGCCGTTTGTCGCGCGGACTTTAGCCTTCGGTATGAAGCTCACGCCTGAGCAAATGAAAGGCTTTGCTGAGTTGGTGAAGCGTTTATATGATATGGCGCACAGCTGTGATGCCTTGATGCTCGAAATCAACCCCTTGGTGTGGACGAAAGACGGTCAGTGGTTGGCCTTAGATTGCAAAATTCAAATTGATGACAATGCACTTTACCGTCAAAAAGCCTTAGCCGACGAACGCGATTGGGCGCAAGAAGACGCGCGTGAAGTCGAGGCAGCGCAATGGGCGTTGAACTATATTGCACTCGATGGTGACATTGGTTGTATGGTCAATGGTGCGGGCTTGGCGATGGCAACCATGGATTTGATTCAACTTCATGGTGGCAAACCTGCTAACTTTTTAGATGTCGGTGGTGGTACGACGCCAGAGCGTGTTGCTGCGGCCTTTAAGTTGATTTTATCTTCATCAGAAGTGAAAGCGATTTTGGTCAATATCTTTGGTGGTATTGTGCGTTGCGATTTGATTGCTGATGGTGTTTTGCAAGCGGTGAAAGAAGTCGGCTTAACCTTGCCTGTGGTGGTGCGTTTGGAAGGCACCAATGCCGATAAAGGTCGTGAAATGTTGGCGGCCTCTGGCTTAAATATTGTTGCAGAAAATGATTTAGAAACCGCCACCAAAACAGCGGTTCGTTTGGCGGGAGAAGTGGCATGAGTATTTTAATTGATGCAAACAGCAAGGTGATTTGCCAAGGTTTTACGGGTAAACAAGGTACTTTCCATTCAGAACAAGCGATTGCTTATGGTACTAATCTTGTCGGTGGTGTGACGCCAAATAAGGGTGGTCAGACACATTTAGATCGTCCCGTTTTTAATACCGTGCGTGAAGCGGTTGGTCTAGCGGGGGCGAATGCCAGTATGATTTACGTACCGCCTGCCTTTGCCGCCGATTCAATTATCGAAGCCATTGAAGCGGAAATCCCTGTCATTACCTGTATCACGGAAGGGATTCCTGTTCGTGATATGTTGAAAGTGCGTGCGGCCTTAGTCGGTTCACAGTCGCGCTTGATTGGTCCTAACTGCCCTGGGTTAATTACGCCAGGTAGTTGCAAAATGGGCATTATGCCAGGCTTTATTCACCAAACCGGTAAAATCGGTATCGTGTCGCGTTCTGGTACCTTGACCTATGAAGCCGTGTGGCAAACGACTCGTGCAGGTTTAGGTCAAACCACTTGTGTCGGTATTGGTGGTGATCCGATTGGCGGTATGAATTTTATTGAAGTGTTGGAATTGTTCAACGCTGATCCAGAAACGCAAGGCATTATTATGGTTGGTGAAATTGGCGGCTCGGCGGAAGAAGAGGCAGCGGAATACATTAAAGCCTATGTGAGCAAGCCTGTGGTTTCTTACATTGCTGGGGTAACAGCGCCTTCGGGTCGTCGTATGGGACACGCAGGCGCGATTGTTTCGGGTGGTAAAGGTACAGCTGACGCTAAGTTTGCAGCACTCTCTGCTGCTGGTGTGTCGGTGGTGCGTACCCCGTCGCATATGGGTGAAGCGATGAAAGAGGCGTTTGGGGGGTAAAAGAGTATCGTGGTGCTCAACTCGCACCACGTTAGACACGACAGGGAGCACATCACCTTGAATCAACTCGATCACATTATCTGGGCATAGCTCTCGTTCTTTACGCACCTAGCTTTTGACGGATCCAGCTCCAGTCGTCGGGAAGGATAAGCTGTGAGCGTGTACGTATTCGGTTACCTGCTGCCGCAACTGAGTCCATCATCAGTCCTATTTGACCCTGCGCAGATTGGCATAGCATACCCAGTACCGCAAGTGAACGATCTTCGTAATCTGTCGTACCCCAATCGGAAGCGACACTTACTCAACTAGGGTTGCCATCACCATGCTCCATACAGTTAATGCTGTTTTTGTTATGTACATTTTTATGGTCATTTTTCATGATAGTGCTACAATAGTATCACTTGAGTGTTTTAAGTTAAGGATAAGGCGATGCGTGTTGAATTGGTCACTCAGCTTAAACGTCATGCTACGGATATTTTGGCAGATTTGCACCTGAATAAAGAGCCAATTTTGATTACCGAACATGGTAAGCCATCCGCTTACTTGTTAGATGTTGATGATTACGAACAATTACAAAATCGCCTGAGTTTGCTAGAAGGCATTGCGCGTGGCGAACGCGATTTATCGCAAGGTAAAATGCTGACACATGAAGCCGCTCAGGAACGATTGAGTCAGTGGTTGAACTGATTTGGACAGAAGCGGCGCTGAGAGACCTTGAAGACATCGCAGACTACATTGCTTTGGATAAGCCCCGAGCGGCTAAGGCATTCGTTGAACGTGTCTTGGAGTCGGTTGATCGTCTTAGGCTATTGCCAGAATCTGGCAGAGTGCCACCCGAGTTACCAGAATTTTCTTACCGTGAAGTGATTTGTTCGCCCTGTCGCATTATTTATAAAATAACAGGTCAACAAGTCGCAATTCTATTCGTCATGCGCTCGGAGCAGGACTTGAGAAGACTGATGATGAGAAGCTACTTAGAGCATTAAAAATGCTATTATTTTTCTAACAGAACAGAAGTTTATATCATTTAAGGACGTCTTTAATGCACCCCATCTTAACCGCAGCCCAACAACGTTACACCACTAAGGCTTTCGATGCGACTAAATGCATTAACGATGCCGATATGGCACAAATTGAAGAACTCTTGCGTTTGTCGCCTTCTTCGATTAATTCCCAGCCGTGGCATTTTGTCATTGCTAGCACTCCAGAAGGGAAAGCTCTAGTAGCGAAAGGCACAGAGGGTGTTTATGCCAGCAATGCGCCTAAGGTGCTGAATGCATCGCATGTGGTGGTCTTGTGTACGCGCATGGATGTTGATGCCGAGCATTTACAGCGCGTAGTTGACCAAGAATATATCGATGGTCGTATTGCCAATGAGGCGGCAAAATTGGCGACGTATAAAGGTCGTTCATTCTTTCTCAATTTACACCGCTTTCAACACCGAGATTTGCAACATTGGGCAGATAAGCAAGTGTATTTGGCCTTGGGAACGCTGCTATTAGGTGTGGCGGCGATGGGAATTGATGCTTGCCCGATTGAAGGCTTTGATAATGGTCTTTTAGATGATGCCTTGGGTTTGCGTGAACAAGGATTGAGCAGCACGGTGGTGGTGGCTTTAGGTTATCGAAGTGAAACGGATGCAAATGCCAAGCTACCTAAATCACGTTTTGATGTTGAACAAGTTATTACACGAATTTAATCTAAGCATATTATGGCATTATGGCATCTAGGTGATAATTTTACTTCCGATATCGTCGTGATTAGCGGGGATAAAGCGCAACGAAAGTTATTGCTCATTCGTCGCAAAAAGGAGCCGTTTAAGGATTGTTGGGCGTTACCCGGTGGTTTTGTTAATAGTTTAACGCCAGCCGGTGAAGCCTTTGTTTTTGCCGAAAATCATGTGCAGGCAGCGCAACGAGAGTTACTAGAAGAAACGGGTGTATGCGTTGCTGAAACGGATTTGCAACTCATTGGTACTTATGACGCTTGGGGGCGAGATCCGCGTGCAGAAGGCGAGCAGAGAGTGGTGACGCAGGCGTTTTTATATTGTGCTCAGGCTATGCCCGAAATAAAGGCCGGTGATGATGCTGCCGATGCACGTTGGTTTGCCTTGTCGTCGGTATTGAATGGTGATGTCGCCTTAGCTTTTGATCATGCCGATATGGTCAAAGCGGCAAGTGAGTTGGTTGCTTAGGCTTCATGACCATTACCCAGCGTAAGCTCTGGCAAGCATTGCTGTATGAAACGGGTGCAGTCACTGTTGTCACGCCCATTATTGTATGGGTATTCGATCATGATGTTGCATCCAGCTTTTGGTTGTCGGTGGCTATGTCCACTATTGCCGTGGTGTGGAATTACTTGTTTAATTCTGGCTTTGAGGCATGGGAAAGAAAACAGTCGGTTAAAGGACGCAGCTGGCAACGTCGTTTGGCACATGGCGTGGGCTTTGAAGGTGGTTTGGCACTCTTTTTTGTGCCTTTGATTGCTTGGTGGTTATCGGTTAGTTGGTGGGTGGCATTGATCACTGATGTCAGTTTATTGTTAGTGTTTTTCATTTACTCGGTTGCCTTTACTTGGGCGTTCGATCGTGTCTTTGGTTTACCCGATTCGGCACAATAATCGTAACTTATAATTTAATTTTCTGTATGGTGCAAGTGAACCGTTTGTATGAGTAAAGCATTAAAAATCAGTTTGGCACAACTTAATCCTTTAGTCGGTGATTTGGTTGCTAATGCCGAGTTAATGCGCCAAGCAGCGAAAAGTGCCCAGTCGGCTGGTGCTGAGGTGATTGTTTTTCCTGAACTATCGCTGACGGGTTATCCACCAGAAGACTTATTGTTGTTTCCCTCTTTTATTGGGCAGTGTGAAGCCCTATTAACGCAGTTGGCATCTGAAACCGAAGATGGTTTACTGTGGCTGGTGGGGTCGGTCGGACGTGACGCGCAAGGACGTTTAACCAATGAAGCCATCGCGCTGGGGCAAGGCAAAATACTCGCACGTTATGCCAAGCAAGCTTTACCGAATTATGGCGTGTTCGATGAACAACGCTATTTTAGTGCGGGTAGCGCTGCTCGTGTTCTTGACTGGAAGGGTGTTCGCTTAGGCTTATTGGTTTGTGAGGATTTATGGCAGCAAGAGCCGGCCGCCTTAGCCAAACAGATGGATGCTGAAGTGTTGCTGAGTTTGCACGCTTCGCCCTATGAAGTGGGTAAGTGGCATCAACGTCTCGCGGTTCTTCAACAACGCTTTGCTGAAACGCAATTACCCATCGTTTATGTCAATCAAGTGGGTGGACAAGACGGGCTGGTGTTTGATGGGCGGTCTTGTGTGTTCGATGCTCAGGGTTGTCGTTATTTACCCATTGCTCAATCGCTACAGGCACAAGTGACTTGGTCTGAGTCAGGCTTCACCTGCGAAGGAACGTCGTGGTTAACGCAGACGCCGCCGTCTAGCACCGATTGGGCTGCGATCTGGTCGATGTTGACACTCGGCTTGGGTGATTATGTGCGTAAAAATGGCTTTCAACGGGTGCTTTTGGGGTTATCTGGTGGTATGGATTCGGCGCTCGTACTAGCTTTAGCGGTCGATGCTTTGGGCGCAGAAGCGGTTGAAGCGGTGATGATGCCCTTTGCTTATACCAGTGAAATCAGTCAGCACGATGCTGCCGAACAAGCAAACTTACTGGGTGTGCGTTACACACAACTTCCCGTAGCGCCGACTTATGAGGCGGTAGAAGCGACATTAAGCGACCGATTTTTAGGCTTAGCCTCCGATGTGACTGAAGAAAACTTACAGGCGCGTATTCGTGGTTTACTGCTCATGGCGCTATCGAATAAAACGGGCGCTTTATTGCTCACGACCAGTAATAAAAGTGAGTCGGCCATGGGGTATGCAACGCTTTACGGCGATATGAATGGTGGTTTTGCGCCCTTAAAAGATGTGCCTAAAACCTGGGTGTATGCCTTAGCTAATTGGCGCAACCAGCAAAGTTTAGTGATTCCGCAAAGGGTTATTGATCGTCCGCCTTCAGCAGAGTTGCGTCCAGATCAAACTGACCAAGATAGCTTGCCGCCCTACGACACGCTGGATGCTTGGATTGAGCAGCGTATGCAGCAAGGTCAGTCAATCGAACAGTTGGCAAAAGCGGCGCACTTGCCCAGCGATGATGCGCTACTGAATCGCAGTATGCGCTTGATGCGACTGAGTGAGTACAAGCGTCGACAAGCAGCACCAGGCATTAAAATCACCGCGCGCAGTTTCGATAAAGATTGGCGTATGCCCATCACTAATGGTTGGAAAGGCTAACATGGAAGCGCAAAAAAACAATCCATTACATGGCGTTACCCTAGAAGCCATCGTCACAGAGTTGGTGACATTTTATGGCTGGGATGAGTTAAGCGAACGTATTCCGATTCGCTGTTTTACCCATGACCCTTCAGTCAAATCGAGTTTGGCTTTTTTACGCAAAACGGCGTGGGCGAGGGAGAAGGTTGAACGACTTTATGTGGGTATGATGCGTTATCGGGGTAAGCTGTGAAGCTATTGGCTGCTGTCTTGAGTCTTTGCAATCATGATGTCATTCATTGCTCATTAATCTTTTAATTTTTTATAGGTGTTTGGTACGAAATGGCAGAACAACAGATTGCTCCGATTCAATTAGTTCAGGGCGTACTTACCTTATCTGCGCCATTATGGCCAACTTTAGACAGTTTCATTGTCGGTGAAAATACAAAAACACTGCAACAGTTAACTGCTTGGTTACAAGCGGCGAGTCCAACTGTTTCTTACCTCACGGGTGAAGCCTCGTCTGGTAAAACCCATTTGGCTCAGGCCATACTATCGCAACACAGCGAGCAAGGGCTGCCATGTGCTTTTATTTCAGCTAAGGATAGTGCAGGCTTACGTCCAGAACGTTTACAAGGCATGGACCAACTTTCCTTAATCTGTATTGATGACGCGGATCGCTTATTGGCTCAGTCAGTATGGAGGACAGCGATTCAACAGCTGGTGAGTTTAATGCGTGATTCAGGTGGTATGATTCTATTGGTACAAAGAACCGCATCGGTTTATGACCAGCTGTTAGGATTGAATTTTTCGCTGGTTGCCTTAAGTAATGACGCCGAAAAACGACAACTGCTCCTCGAACGAGCGCAGCAGCGTAGCATTCAGCTGAGCAAAGAGGTGACTAACTGGCTGATGAAGCATTACGCCGAGGATATTGGACAGTTGATGCATGTCTTAGCTTATTTAGATCATGGTTCCATGACATTAAAACATCCCATTACTTTACCTTTTGCGAAAAAGCTGTTGTTGCATTCCTAAAGGAGAGCATGACCTTGGCGCTCATTTCTTATACAATGGGTTCAAATTAATTTAGGAGTTATTCATGTTGCGTTCTCTATTAATGGCAGCTTCTCTTTTGCTTTCGTCAACCGTGATGGCTGCACCTATTGATGCTGAATTTGTTGACCTGAACGGTAAAACAGTCAAACTATCCGACTTTAGAGGCAAGTGGGTAGTGGTGAATTATTGGGCAACTTGGTGTCCGCCATGTGTTAAAGAAATTCCCGAGTTGGTTTCTTTTCATGAAGCTCATGCCAAGAAGGATGCGGTGGTTTTAGGTGTTAATCATCAAGAAGACCCTGTTGCAGAGGTAAAAAAATTTGCCGATGAGCGTTTTGTTAACTATCCTGTTGTACGCAGTAAGGGAAAACTGGGTAGTGGTACACCTTTTGGTACCTTAAAAGGATTACCCACGACTTTTATGGTTACCCCAGAAGGAGAAGTGGTAGCCGCTAGAACAGGTTTAGTCGATCAGGCAGTGTTAGAGAAGTTTATTAGCGATAATAGTAAAAAATAACCATACAATTTAGAGAGGTTTGAATAAGCAAGGAAGTGCATATTCATGCTTTGCAAGAATGATCAAAACCCGAAAAGAGGTAACCATGATGAAACGATTATTAACCACAGCACTACTAGCCTGTCTATCTATTTCGGTTGCTTATGCCGATAAATCGAAAGGATTTTTCCAAGAAAGTTTTGGTAATTATCAGGAAGAGCTTAAAACAGCCAAGCAAGAGGGTAAAGCGGGCGTTTTTATGTTCTTTATGATGGATGAATGTCCTTTCTGTGACAAGATGGAAAAAACCATCTTGTCACAACCTGAAGTACAGGCTTATTTTAAACAACATTTCGCAACCTTCGTGTTTGATATTGAAGGAGATGTTGAAGTAGTTGATTTTAATGGTAAATCAAAAAAGCAAAAAGAAATTGCCGAGAAAGATTTTCGTGTGCGTGCCACACCCGTGATGGTATTTTTTGATTTAACGGGTAAGCCGGTAGCGCGCTACACAGGAGCAACGCGTAATAAAGAAGAGATGTTGTTGCTGGGTAAGTTTGTGGTGGAAAAACACTACGAAAAAATGAGTTTTGAACAGTATAAGCGTTCAGCCAAGGAGTGATCCTAATGAGCCAAACATGGAAACCTTCTGTTTGGTTGCTTGGCTTGGTTGCGATTAGCCATGTTGCATGGTCAGCCCCAACAGCTCAACAACGATTGCCCGAACCGCTAACGCTAGAAGCAGCACTGGCCATTGCTGCTGAACAAGACCCTCGCGTCATGTTAGCGCAAGCGAAAAGTCAGCAAGCCAATGCACAACTGGCCGAGCTATCCAGTTTGGATGGTTTCAAAATGCAGTTTAATGGTGGTTTGGTTAGACGAGAGTTTAATGGGCGTGAAGAAGATTTTAATAATGCCTATGTCACGCTGCAAAAACAACTTTACGATTTTAACCGTACCGCATTGTCGCAATCAGCAGCTCAAATGAAATACCAAGCAGAGCAAGCCTTAGAACGTTTGGCAGTGAGTGATTATCGACAGTCAGTGATTAAAGCTTTTTACGATGTATTGTTAGCCGATGCTGCTTATGCGGTTGAAAATGAACAGTTAGCGATTGAATATGTTGCCCTAGATAATGCTAAAGAGGAACTCGCTGTCGGTAAATTGTCGGAGCTGGATATTGCTGCCTTAGATGAGCCTTACCAACGCACATTGGTGAGACGAGCACTGGCTGAAAGTCAGCAACGCAACACCCGTTCCGCTTTAGCTGAATTATTGGGATTTCCTCATAAACTTCCTGAAACCTTAGTGCCACCAAAGCAATCAGAACTGGCTAAACGTAAGCTAGACGATCCTAAAACTCTGCAAGCTAAGGCGTTGGATAACAACCCCGAACTTAAAGCTGCGCAACGGATGATTGAAGCAGCGCAATTGTCATTACAATCGGCTGAAAAGCTCAATATGCCACGCATTGATGCCATTGGTCGTGCGGGTTGGCACAGTCAGGTTGAAACCCTTTATGAGGGACGTTGGCGTGCCGATTTAGCCATTTCGATGCCTATTTTTGATGGTGGTCTGAAAGATGCTGAAGTGGATAAAGCTAAAGCAGAGCTTAACAAACAACGGGCGTTGCGATTGGCATTAGAACGACAAACACGTCAGGCGGTACTGGAAACGGCATTAGCGATTGAGCGACTGAAAACACGAGAAGCACAAGTTAAGGTGGCCGGGGATTTTGCTGAGCGCTATTTAGACAAAAGTCGTACCGAGTATCAATTTGAACGTAAAACCGATTTGGGTGATTCCTTGGTTAGAGTTACCCGTGCTGAATTTGAAGCACTGCAATTACAGCGAGATAGAGCTGTGTTGTGGGATAGCCTAGCGAAGCTTTTAGGAGAATAAATCATGAACTGGAAACACATACTATTCGTCACTAGCTGTTCTGGACTATTCAGTGTTATGCCCAGTCAAGCTGCAACGATTGGTGCTTTAGTGGATGGACAAATTACCAGCCTTTCGGTTAAAGAGGGTGACAAGGTCAACAAGGGTCAGGCATTATTGTCCATTGATTCGCGTGCATTGCAGGCATCGCTTGCACAAATTAAAGCCAAATTGCGCTTGGCTGAATTAGAGCTTAAAGATGCCAAAGTTGATTTTGAAGCAGAAAAAGCGTTGTTCGATCAGAGTGCTACGGCTAAACGTCGTTTCGAAGCGTCGCTGTTGTTCAAGGATAGAGCGACAGCTAAAGTAGATGCCTTGCGTGCACAGTTGAATGAGGCACAAGCTAAATTGGCTTATTACGAGATAATATCGCCCGTCGATGGGGTGGTGACCAAGCTCTGGGTTCAACTGGGCGATACCGTGTTCCATGAAAATATGAAAATGATTGAAATCGAGGCAAAACCCTAATGAGTGAATTATCAACGCGAATTGCATTTACGCGTCGTTATTGGAAACTGGCTATTCATTTGGTATTAAAAACCAAGCACTTTGGTGTGAATAACGATTGGTGGGCTGCGCATCCATCTCCAGTGGGTTGGAGTTGTGGACAAAAGCTCTGGGGTATTGTGACTGTTATGCCGATTTGGCGTAATTATCAATCGATGAAAGTACGAAGCTGCTTGGGATGGATTCCTGGAGATGATGCTGATGCCTTGGGCTTCAGTCAGGAAATTTTAGGGCGCAAGCATCTTTAGAAAAACAGGAAGTTAAGTTATGTCTCGTCAACTTTATTGTTTAGCTCAATTTTTGCCCAAAGTGGGTAAAGAGAAAGAAGTTTTTCGTCTGCTGCAAGCCTTAGAGCCTAATACTTTAAGAGAGGATGGGTGTATTAGTTACCGAGTCACTCGTCTTGTCAGTAACCCGAACGCTGATGGTCAAAGCTTTCCAATTGTCTTTAACGAAATTTGGCGTGATGAGGCTGCTTTTAACGCACATTGTCAGCGTAAGGAAATCGTTGAGTTTTTTGCTAACTATTGTGAAGCTGAAGACGGCTTAATCGAGCGATGGAACGTTTGCGTTTATAGCGATGAGCCAGAAGACTATGATGCGCCAGTATTTGTTTAATGAAAGCCTATTGCCACTGACCCAAACGATCTGGCTTATCAACAGCAGGGTTGAGCAAGATCAAAAAGTCCTCTCTCGGTATGGATTTCGCACCTAATGACAATAAATGATCGGTGCTGAACTGGCAGTCGATGAAGTCAAACTGCCAGTCTGTGAGTCGCTGACACAAGCTAGCAAGAGCCACTTTTGAAGCGTTACTCACTAGGCTAAACATCGACTCGCCAAAGAAAGCTCCGCCGAGAGAAACGCCATATAGCCCCCCAACCAACTTCTCACCTAACCAAACCTCGACAGAATGTGCATAGCCTTGCGCGTGTAATGCGGTATAGCCTTCGATAATATTGGGCATAATCCAAGTTTCAGCGCGAGTGTGAGCGCAATGTTGAATCACAGTGCTAAACTCTTGATCGAAAGTGACGGAAAAACCCGCATTACGCAACACCTTGTTTAAGCTGCGAGACTGTTTGAATTCACTGGGAATGAGGATAGTGCGAGGATTGGGACACCACCACAGGATAGGATCACCTTCGCTAAACCAAGGAAATATACCCCGTTGGTAGCCAGCGAGTAACCATTCGGGTGTTAATGCGCCACCGATTTGAATTAACCCTTCAGGATCAGTTAAGCAACATTCGATGGGGGGAAAAGCTGGTTTTGCGTTGGGGTGTTGATAATGCACTTGCGCGCCATTATTCAACACCACCCAACCCGACATAATAAACCTGAAGATTAAGCGTGTTCGGCTAAATAACGCTCAGTGTCTAGAGCTGCCATGCAGCCCGAGGCCGCTGAAGTAATGGCTTGACGGTAAATTTGATCGGCAACGTCACCAGCAGCAAACACACCTGCAACGCTGGTGGCGGTTGCATTGCCCATAATACCGCTTTGTACCTTGATGTAACCATTGACCATGGCTAATTGACCTTCAAAGATTCCCGTATTGGGGCTGTGACCAATGGCAATAAACACCCCTTGCGTAGCGATGTCTTCCGTCGAGCCATCGTTCTTTTTCACACGCACCCCTGTGACGCCGGTATTGTCTCCCAGGATTTCGTCGATCTGGCTATTTAATACCAGCTTAATGTTGCCGTTATTCACTTTATCCATCAAATGGTCAATCATAATTTTTTCGGCTTTAAAGGTTTCGCGGCGGTGTATTAGGTAAACTTCACTGGCGATATTCGATAAGTAAAGTGCTTCTTCAACAGCCGTATTACCACCGCCAACTACCGCAACTTTTTGATTGCGGTAAAAAAAGCCATCACAAGTGGCACAAGCCGAAACACCTTTACCTTTGAAGGCTTCTTCAGAGGGCAGTCCCAAATACTTAGCCGAAGCACCTGTGGCAATAATCAAGGCATCCGCCGTGTATTCCGCCACATCACCTTTTAGGGTGAAGGGGCGTTGAGATAAATCAACGGCGTTAATATGGTCAAAAATGATTTCTGTACCAAAGCGTTCGGCATGTTTTTGCATGCGTTCCATCAGAGCAGGCCCTTCGACGCCTTGGTTATCACCCGGCCAGTTATCGACCTCAGTGGTTGTCGTTAATTGTCCGCCTTGTTGCATTCCTGTTACCATCACAGGTTTCAAGTTGGCACGCGCAGCGTAAACAGCGGCACTGTATCCGGCAGGGCCTGAACCTAAAATCAACACCTGACAATGTTTCGACATAAAAACGACTCCTAAGCCATAATGGTTACGCAGGGAAAGTCTAAAAATTTCGCTTTTCGTTCCGAGACTGCGTATGCTTGTTTTTAGACTTTCCTAGTTTGTTTTTTAACTGAAGGAAGGGGCTTAATCCATGGTTACAGGTCATTTTTAGTAACCCCTTCCTCCAGACCTCCTTCCCGTTTGGGTTTTTCAAGGTATTCTTAATAAGTTAAAGTCTAGCGCAAAGCGAATCTTTGTTAAAGGCTATTTTGACAGCTTTTGCTTTTATCCTTCATATATGAGTAAAAAATGCGCTAAAATATGCGGTTTGATATTATGTTATAAAGGACGAGCACGGTGGAATTAGCCAGTGTTTTTGCCCGTATTCGCGACCTAAACGAGCGTTGCGAATCGCTTAGGGGGTATCTTTGACTACGAAGGTAAGTCAGAACGGTTACAAGAAGTCACGCGAGAACTAGAAAGCGCCGATATTTGGAATACGCCAGAAAAAGCTCAAGCCTTAGGTAAAGAGCGTGTTAGCTTAGAGCGGGTTGTTACCAATCTTGACCGCATTCAAGAAGAGTTAACGGGACAGCTTGAATTGCTCGAAATGGCAGAGGCAGAAGATGACGAAGATACCGCTAATGCCGTGATCGAAGATGTTGCTAGCACGCAAGCCACCATCGAAAAGCTTGAATTTGCGCGTATGTTCAGTGGCGAAATGGATCCGAATAACGCCTACATCGACATTCAATCGGGTTCAGGTGGTACAGAAGCGCAAGATTGGGCGAATATTTTGCTGCGTATGTACTTACGTTGGGCCGAGAGCAAGGGCTTTGAAGTCGAAATTATGGAAGTTTCTGACGGTGATGTTGCGGGCATTAAAAGCGCGACTGTCTCCGTGAAAGGCGACTACGCTTATGGCTGGCTGAGAACGGAAACAGGCGTGCACCGTTTGGTGCGTAAATCACCGTTCGATTCTAATAACAAGCGTCACACTTCGTTTGCCTCGGTGTTTATTACCCCTGAAATTGATGATAACGTTGAAATTGACATTAACCCAGCCGATTTGCGCATTGACGTTTATCGTGCCAGTGGCGCTGGTGGTCAGCACGTTAACCGTACAGAGTCAGCTGTTCGTATTACCCACGTTCCGACCAATACAGTAACGCAATGTCAGGCAGGACGCTCGCAACATCAAAATAAAGACCAAGCAATGAAGCAGTTGCGTGCTAAGTTATATGAGTTGGAAATGCTCAAACGCAATGCGGAAAAACAAGCCTTAGAAGAGACCAAATCGGAAGTGAGTTGGGGCAGTCAGATTCGTTCCTATGTACTCGACTCTGGACGCATTAAAGATTTACGCACCAATGTCGAAGTCGGCAATACTCAAGGGGTGTTGGATGGCGATTTGGATCAGTTTATTGAAGCTAGCTTAAAAGCTGGGTTGTAAGCAATTGTGCTGACATCTGGCGTTGTTGCGCGCTACTCGAAAAGGTCATGTATCGCTTATACTCTCCTTTTTCTGTGTGGCGTGCGCCTAGCCATTTTGCCAGCTCATCATGCTTACTCGGAACAAGAAAAAAGGATTAAATAATGAGCGAACAAACGAGCGCAGTTGAACATCACGATGAAAATCATGTGATTGCCGAACGTCGTGCTAAATTAGCACACATTCGCGAGCAGCGTAATGCCTTCCCCAATACCTTTAAGCGCGACACCTTGGCGCAGGATTTACAGACTCAATATGCTGAGTTAGACAAGGCAGCATTGGCTGAACTAAATCCGCCAGTGACCGCCACTGTGGCGGGTCGTGTGATGTTGAAACGGGTCATGGGTAAGGCGAGCTTCTTCACCTTGCAAGATGTCAGTGGGCAAATTCAGGTTTACTTACGTGGTCAAGATATTGGTGAAACGCTGTATGAAGAAGTCAAACACTGGGATTTGGGCGACATCGTTGGCGTTACGGGCTACTTATTCCGTACCAATACGGGTGAATTGAGTATTCACGCCACTTCAGCCGAGTTATTGACGAAGAGTCTACGCCCGCTACCCGATAAATTCCACGGTTTGCATGATACCGAAGTGCGTTACCGTCAGCGCTACGTGGATTTAATTGTCAATCAGCATAGCCGTGAAACCTTCCGTCGTCGTTCGATGATTATTGCTGGTATTCGTCAGTTTATGATTGATCGTGGTTTCTTAGAAGTGGAAACGCCGATGATGCACCCGATTCCAGGTGGTGCGGCCGCTAAGCCTTTCGTCACGCATCACAATGCTTTGGATATGCCGCTCTACTTGCGTATTGCTCCAGAGCTTTACTTGAAGCGTTTGGTGGTGGGTGGTTTTGAACAGGTGTTCGAGATTAACCGTAATTTCCGTAACGAAGGCTTGTCGGCTCGCCATAACCCCGAATTTACCATGATGGAGTTTTATTGGGCTTATGCCGATTACAACGATCTGATGGATATGACGGAAGCCTTATTGTCTAAATTGGCTTTAGATGTGACAGGTTCAACCGAGCTTAACTATCAAGGGACACAGATCAGCTTTGCTGGACCTTTTGAGCGTTTGAGCATTAAGCAGTCTATTCTTAAATACAATGCCGATGTGACAGCAGCCGATTTGGAAGATATTGATGCCCTAACGCGCATCGTTGAAGCGAAAGGATTTAAGGTATTACCTGGTTCGGGCTTAGGTAAGGTGCAAACCATTTTGTTTGAAGAAACGGTTGAGCATCAACTTATTCAACCGACCTTTATTACCGAATATCCTGCGGAAGTTTCACCGCTGGCGCGTCGTAATGATGAAAATCCAGAAGTGACCGATCGCTTTGAATTGTTTATTGGTGGTCGTGAAATTGCCAATGGTTTCTCGGAATTAAACGATTCGGAAGATCAGGCCGAGCGTTTCTTAGAGCAAGCGAAAGCGAAAGAAGCGGGTGATGATGAAGCCATGCATTATGATGCCGATTATATCCGAGCCTTAGAGTATGGTCTGCCACCTACTGCAGGTGAAGGCATTGGTATTGACCGCCTAGTGATGCTGCTAACCGATGCGCCTTCGATTCGTGATGTGCTCTTGTTCCCACAAATGCGTCACGAAGAACATCATTAATTTTTTCTTGTCTCGTTTTGTGTTGTAAGCCAGCGTAATTGCTGGCTTTTTTATTGTCTGTTAGCTGTTTGAATCAGTGAAATCGCTTTGATTGTCTCAACAAGTTACTTGTATGAACTTAGTGTATAATATTCTTATGCGGAATAACTAGGTTCAGCAAAACCAATTCGATAAACTTGGTATTATTCAGTGCTTAGCAAGGTATAAAGGAAGTGTATGAAAAGATTCATGATTTGGATGGTCGATTATGCTTCGCCCATAATTGCTTTAGCCTTAATTTTAGGTATTTCTTCGGTGTTTTGGTGGCACTACGAGCGCTCTCAAACGCACATGAAAGCAGTGGCGGTTGATGATGCACGTAATTTTTCTAAGTCGGTTGCTCAATTTCGTAATTTTTACGCCAGCACGATTGTTCCTGCTGTACAGATGCACAATGTTCCCATTACCCACGATTATTTAAAAATTCCAGGTGCGATTCCTTTACCAGCAACTTTTGCCATTGATTTTGGCGATAAAATCTCTCAAAACAGTAATTACCGTGTGCGCTTGTACAGTGACATGCCATTCAGTTGGCGTGAAAATGGCGGTATTCGTGATAGTTTTGAAAAAAAAGCGATGGCCTATTTGCGTGATAATCCAGAAGGTTTTTTTTCGCGTTATGAAGTGTTTGAGGGAAAAGAAGTACTCAGGTATGCGGTGGCTGATAAATTACAAGCGACATGTGTCGCTTGCCATAACACTTACCCAGGTACACCAAAGACAGATTGGAAAGAAGGGGATGTGCGCGGTGTGTTGGAAGTGATTCGCCCCATTTCTGGTTTACATTTAGAAAATGAAGCTCAGGCCTGGCAGACTTTCTTGGCTATGGTAGGTATTGCGTTATCGGCGTTAATACTGCTTGGTTTTGTCATTCGTCGTAATAAATTAGTGGTACATCAGGCGCAATCAGAGCAACGTAAAACACAAAACATCATGGATTCGGTCGTTGATGCTATTATTGTTATTAACGATCAGGGTATTGTTTTAGAAGCTAATCGTGCTGTATTAAGTGTGTTGGGTTACGAACCTGAAGAGCTGGTCGGAAACAACATTAAGTTAATCGTCCCAGAACCGCATCACAGCGCGCATGATGGTTATTTGCAGCGTTATTTGAAAGAGGGTGATCCACGTGTGATTGGTTTCACGCGTCATGTGCAGGCGGTTAAAAAATCGGGTGAGTTGATTTCAATTGATCTTGCGGTGACTGAAATTGTGCAAGAGGGAGGGCGTTGTTTCACTGGTGTGATTCGAGATGTCAGTGAGCGAGAAGCGGCAAAACGTCAGATAGAACAGGCTCGCGATCAAGCGTTAGAGTCAGCCAAATTAAAATCTGAATTCTTGGCCAATATGAGTCATGAAATCAGAACACCCATGAATGGTGTGATTGGCATGACAGGTTTGCTACTCGATACGCCTTTGACAGAAGAACAGAAAGAATTAACACAAACTGTTAAAGCCAGTTCAGAGTCTCTGTTGTCGATTATCAATGATATTTTAGATTTTTCTAAAATTGAAGCGGGTAAGCTCGAAGTTAGTGAAGACCCTGTTGAATTGGTACCACTGCTTGATGGAATTATCGATATGGTCGCGTCTTCGGCTCAGCTTAAGTCGTTAGAATTAGCTTACTTTATAGAACCTAAACTACCTAAAGTGATTAAAACCGACGCTGTGCGTTTGAGACAGGTACTGCTTAATCTACTGGGTAATGCGATTAAGTTTACGCATAAGGGTCAGGTGTACCTTGAAGTTGCTTCGTTGGGAGAGGCTTTGCGTTTTGATGTGGTTGATACGGGAATTGGTATTTCGCCAGAAGGGCAGGCGAAACTTTTTGGTGCTTTTTCTCAGGTAGATGGTTCGTCGACGAGAGGTTTTGGTGGCACTGGTCTGGGATTGGCCATTTCCAAACAGCTAGTGTCTTTAATGGGTGGTGAAATCAAGGTGGTTAGTCGAATTGGAGAGGGATCGACTTTCAGTTTTACTTTGCCTTGTCGGGTGTTGGATAAAACACCTTGTTTAACCCCTTTAGCGCAACCCACTAAGCTGGTTTGTGTTATGCGCCCATCCTCGCTAATGTCACGTTGTGTTGATCAGTTGGCTTTACTGAATATTCAGGTGCAGGTGTTGGAAGATTTGATGTTACTCACTGAATCGGACATTGAAGCCAACACACCTATTTGGCTTGATTTGGATTCATTGTTAATGTACTTTGAACATCCGTTGAGTTTATTAAATGATCTTAAAGTTCAATATCATCAGGTCAGTTTATTTGTCACTCATAAACAAGCCAGTGAGTGGCGAGAGCACGCGCAACGTCTGCATTTCAAAATGCGTATTAAGCCATTGAAATATAGTAATTTGGCTCATTGGGTACAGCCGTTTCAATTATCAACCCAACAGGCTGACGCTAGTATTCATAATATATCATTGCCTGCTGAACGAGTTGCGTCATTTGAACATGCACGAATCTTACTGGTTGAAGACAATGTGATTAATCAGAAATTGGCGTTAGCCTTATTAAAAAAACAGGGGCTGACTGCAACAGTGGCGAATAATGGTCAGGAGGCGTTAGTAATGTTGGCACAACAGCCATATGATCTTGTGTTAATGGATTGCCAGATGCCTGTCAAAGACGGTTTTGATACGACGCTTGAATTGCGTGCTACAGCTGGTATGAATCAGCAGGTGCCGATTATTGCCATGACAGCGAATGCTATGAAAGGTGATGATGCCCGTTGCTATGCTGTTGGCATGAATGATTATATTGCTAAGCCAGTTAACCCGAATATTTTAGCGGAAAAATTGGCGCATTGGTTAAAGGTCACTGAATCTAAGCAGTGACCTTGTGCTTTGCTAAGCTGGGTTTGATAAATCAACTAATCTGTATCCCATTGGTTCCATCACTAATGGTTCGCCCGAATTCAGTTGAAATTGACCATCGGCATCATCAACGCCTTTAATACTGGCAATAGCTAATATTAATGATCCTTGATTGAGGTCTGAGCCTGTCGCAATCACTGTTAGGGTTTGAGTACGATCTTCGCCATAATGCACGGTTAGCTCCTCTCCGATAACGGGTTGAATGACAGCAGGTGTATGGAAGCGCATTAGCCGTTTGGTGGGTTTGCCACGATAATGAGTGCGTGCAATCACTTCTTGGCCAGGGTAGCAGCCTTTTTTGAAACTGACTGCACCGATGCGATCGAGATTAAGTTGATGGGCGTTAAATCTTCCCTGTGATTCGGCAGTTACTTTAGGCAGCCCATAGGCTAAGTCCATTAAGTTCCAGTCGTCTGTGCCCACTTTCGTACCATTCGTTTCTAGTCTGTCCCATAAAATGCCTATGGCTGGGAAAGGACCAACAAATAGGGCACAAGGATGAGCCGTTGGTAGGCGAATCATGGCAATATCAGCAAATTCTTCCGCTTGCAAATAGTGTTGTCCATAAGCCTGTTCATCTAACTTTTCATTCAGTAACACCACGATGTCTTGTGCTGCATGAATACCTGCGTAACCAAAACGTGGTAGCAGGTCTGAAAAGTCTTCGCAGTCCACTTTACTGCGCATAATAAACATTTTTAGGCGTTTGAGTAAGGGGAGCACGCTATTACGTGGTACTTGCCAGTAATAAGCGCCATGAAATAAAAATAACAGCCCCAAGCCAAGTACATTCCCTTGTGGGTCACAGTAGCCTGCTAATTGTGCCTGACTTTCGCTAACCAAGTTGATATCTTGTGTTAGTTGACTTTGTAAGAAAGTTTTAGCCTCTTCGCCACTGAAGCGAATCAGACCAGTATGCGCCAAGCTAGTCATGACAGCACCGTGCTTCATAATATGACGTTCAATTTCTGGAATACCAAAATGCGCGATGGTTTGTCGATCTTCATGCCAAACAGCACCTTGGTTTTCCATGTGTTGATACCATAATTCATTCATGGTTTTTCGTCCTCTTTTGGTAGATAACGGTTAAAATGACGGTAGAGTAACCACATCAATAATCCGACGACGCTAATCGATATAATGGTGAATAGAGCCGTTAGCCCCAAGGCTTGTAAGAGTTGTTCCATTGAGAAACCCCGTTTGTGATGTCTAGTCCAATAGGCTATTATAGGAGATATTAGTGTGAACGAGCGACAATCATGGCGATGCTAGGTGAGGATCGAACAATTGCAAGCTAAAGATGAACATTTTTTTGAAGATGATGATCGCCATCGTATTTTAGAAGCCATTGAAGAGCAAGCTAAAAATATGTCAATGGCGCGCGGTGCAAATCAACATCGGTTAAGTGACTGGCTCAATGCCGCGGAGGAAGTTATGCCAGAAGTAAAAAAACCAACGGTAAAACCCATGTCAATGACTACTGGTGAAGGACGTTCATCATCGTCTTTGATGATGAGTGTGCTGCTTGGTGGGACGCTATTACTTACGTTTGCTGGGTTAGGTTGGTTTGGCTTTTACCAGCTCAATCAGCAAGTACAAAGTGTGAGTGGTGAAAATGCTGCCTTAAAAGATAAGTTGGCCGAATTAGAAACCAACCTAAAAGAATTGGCTGAAGTTACAGAAAAAATCAGTAACAAAAGTGAAGTCACGTCAAGTGGGTCAGCTGCACCTGCTGTAGCAGTAAATAGTGTTAATGATATTGCGACGACACAAGCGACCAATCCACCAGTAAGTTCGGTTGAAAGTTTGCTAGATGCGCGTTTTAAACAGCTCATTGAGCTGTTGGATCAGCGGATGCGTGTGCAGTCACCAGTGCCTGTGCAACCAATATCTCCCTTAACAACCAGCAGTGCAACGACTAACTTGCCTTTGCAAGCACCGACAGTAACTGAGCCAACAGCTCCTGTCATTGCCGAGATGGCGGTTGGCTCTAACAACAATTCGGCAACAGTGACTAAAGATTCACATCCTAATCAGTGGTTATTTGACTTGCCTAAAGATGCGCTGGTTATTCAGTTGGGTAGCAGTGTCAAAGCGGATGCCTTTACAGATATGATGAAAAAAATTCGTCAACAACCCGAACTGGCACGTGTGTTACCCGTAATGGCAAATGGTTCGACGCGCTATGTGCTAACCTATGGCGGTTTTACTTCACGTGATGAAGCGCGTAAAGCCTCGGATCGTTTGAAGTTGGAGTTGGGGGTTAGCCCTTGGATTCGTAAGGCGGTGGATGTTCAGCAGTTGGCTGAAAAACCCTAAAAAAATGGCAACTGTCAGATCAAGTTTGAACTACTACTGTTGATAAGACTTTGGTGCAGTTGCTCTGTCTTGTCTAACAGCGCATCGGTTGTACCGTCGTTTTCTATAATGGCTGTTGCTAAGGCTAGTTTTTCTTTTCGACTCGGTTGTGCGTCAATGAGTTGTTGTGCAAGTGTGGTGCTCATTTGATCGCGAGCGATGAGTTGTTGCTTTTGGCGTTCTTCCTCGCAATCAACAAGCCAAACGGCGCTGAGTAGACTTAGGTAAGCACTGTCAGAGCTCAGTAAGGGAATGACAATCATGATGTAGGGATGGGGTGAAGCTGAAAGTTGCTTCACTTGTGTTATCACTTCATCGTATATCTTCGGATGCATTAGTCCATTCAGCCATGCTCTTTCGTCTGGATTTTGGCTGATAATATCTCTGAGTTGTCGTCGCTTTAACGCGCCTTGTTCATCACGTATGTCTGCTCCAAAATGCGCCACTATCTCTGTTAATGTTGGCTTATCCACCTCAACCAGTTCGCGTGCAATGATATCGGTATCAATGATGGGAATCTGATGACGCTCGTTCAAATAACGACTGACGGTGCTTTTACCGCTGGCGATTCCGCCCGTTAAACCGATAATCAAAGGGCGCTTCGGTGAAGCGCCCTGAGTAGATTGATGTTGCTCGTTCATTTAACGAATAACGGGCTTGTATTTAATACGAACAGGACCTGCATCGCTGCCTTTACGGCGTTTGTAGTCTTCTTCATAGTCCGAGTAGTTACCTGGGAAGAATTCGACATGACTGTCACCTTCAAAGGCAATAATGTGCGTGGCAATACGGTCTAAGAACCAGCGGTCATGCGAGATGACCAGAGCAGTACCAGGATATTCCAGCAAGGCTTCTTCCAAGGCACGTAGCGTTTCGACGTCTAGGTCATTGGTGGGTTCATCAAGTAACAGCACATTGCCACCCGTGCGCAGCGTTTTGGCGAGGTGGACGCGGTTACGCTCACCGCCCGATAGGTCTTTAATAAACTTACCTTGATCGCCACCCTTAAAGTTAAAACGCCCACAATAAGAGCGAGCGGATAACTCAAATTTACCGACGGTGATAATATCTGAACCATCTGAAATCTCTTCAAATACAGTTTTATTGTCTGCTAAAGTGTCACGACTTTGATCGACGTAGGATAACTGAACCGTATCGCCAATAGTTACGCTGCCCGTATCGGGTTGGTCAACACCTGTAATCATTTTGAAGAAAGTGGATTTACCCGCACCGTTAGGGCCAATAATACCCACAATGGCACCAGCAGGGATGCTGGCCGTGAAGTTGTCAATTAATAAACGATCACCAAAGCCTTTACTGATGTTGTCAAAATCAATCACTTTATTACCTAAGCGTTCGCCAACAGGAATGAAAATTTCATTGGTTTCATTGCGCTTTTGGTATTCAACGCTTGATAACTCTTCAAAACGCGCCATACGCGCTTTAGATTTGGCATGACGACCTTTTGGATTGGTGCGCACCCATTCCAGCTCTTGTTTCATGCTTTTGATATGTGCTTGTTCAGCTTTAGATTCTTGCTCTAAACGGCGTTCTTTCGCCTCCAACCAAGCAGAGTAGTTGCCCTCGTAGGGAATACCCATGCCTCGATCCAGTTCCAAAATCCAGCCAGCCACATTGTCTAGGAAGTAACGGTCATGGGTAACCGCAACGACTGTGCCAGAGTAGTTATGCAAGAACTGCTCTAACCAAGCAATAGATTCAGCATCCAAGTGGTTGGTAGGTTCATCCAGCAGTAGCATATCGGGACGGGAAAGCAACAGCTTACACAAGGCGACACGACGACGCTCACCACCAGAAAGTTTGGTAACATCGGCATCCCAAGGCGGTAAACGTAGTGCATCAGCGGCGATTTCGAGTTGGTTTTCCAGATTGTGGCCATCGCTGGCTTGTAAAATATTTTCGAGTTCTGCTTGACGTATGGCTAGGGCATCAAAGTCGGCATCGGGTTCTGCATAAGCAGCATAAACAGCATCCAACTCGGCTTGGGCATTGCTGATGTGTGACAGTGCTTCTTCAACGTTACCACGCACGGTTTTTGTCGGATCAAGTTGAGGTTCTTGCGGTAAGTAACCCACTTTGATGCCTGGCATCGGGCGCGCTTCACCTTCAATATTGGTGTCTAGCCCTGCCATAATTTTTAATAAAGTGGATTTACCTGAACCATTTAAGCCCAATACGCCAATTTTTGCGCCAGGAAAAAAGGATAGTGAAATGTCTTTTAAAATGTGTTTTTTCGGTGGCACCACTTTGCCAACACGATGCATGGTGTAGATATATTGAGCCATTTTAGCGTATCATAACCTTCGTAATAAAAAATAAGTATAAGATGCTGAATTCTGTTAATGAAGATGGTAACGGCTTAAGGGTTGCTTTGCAATCGTTTATGCGTGTCATATCAACCTAACTGGGCAGATCCGAAAAGGTTCATGTTTTTCAGAAGGATTCTAAACTCAGTTGTTGGCTATTCCAGCAAAGGTACTCTGTTTGTGGACGCCAATCACCTAGCACCCAGCGAGTGACACCTCGATAGGGTGGGTGTTGCATTGGTCGGTGCGTGTGACCATGAATGATGTGTTGAACTTGAGTATGACGGCTGAGCAAGTTATCAATGCCTAGTTGAGTCACATCCATGATGGCTTCGCTTTTTTCCGACTTTTGTCCTTCGCTGGCGGCTTTCAGCTGTTGGGCGATTTGAAATCGTTCGGCTGGGCTTTTAGCTAAAGCCTGAGCTTGCCAGTCGGGATGGGTGAAGAGCGCACGCATTTTCAAGTAATTCACATCGTCGGTACACAGGGTATCGCCATGCAATAACACCGCACTGCTTTCACCCAGTTGAATTTCGGTTTCATCACCCAGTAGGCTGGCACCTGTGGCGTGAGCAAAGTCAGATTTCAGTAAGAAATCTCGGTTGCCTAAGCCAACAAATAACTTTCGACCTGTTTGGCTAAAGTCAGCAAGCGCGTTAATGAAAGGTGCATAAGCCACTAACCCAACATCATCGCCAATCCAGCCGTCAAATAAATCACCTAAAATATACAAGCTATCCGATTCCAGCGCTTTGGTGTGCATGAAGTTAAGAAAGGCTTGGCTAATAGGCGAGTCCACTTGTATTGGCAAGTGAACATCGGCAATAAACAGAATGTTTTCAGACATGATGTGTCGGTACGAAAGCCAACTTAAAGTTGACGCGCTTCTTGAATGATAACAGGCTCTTTAGGTACGTCTTGATGCATACCGTTGCGTCCCGTTGCCACGCCACGAATTTCATTCACGGTTTTCATGCCATCGACCACTTTACCGAATACCGCATAACCCCAAGCGCGTGGTGTTTTTTCACGGAAATCTAAGAAATCGTTATTGGTGGTGTTAATGAAAAACTGCGCTGTGGCCGAATGAGGGTCGTTAGTACGTGCCATAGCGATGGTGCCAATGGTGTTTTTTAAGCCATTGTCAGCTTCATTTTCAACAGGTGCCAGTGTCGGTTTTTGGTTCATGTCGGGTGTGAAACCACCGCCTTGAATCATGAAGTCTTTAATCACGCGGTGAAAAATTGTGCCATTGTAATGGCCATTTTTAACATAGGTTAAAAAGTTAGCCACCGTTTTAGGGGCTTTATCGGCATACAACTCAACAGTAATGTCGCCATGATTGGTTTTGAATAAGACTTTTGGGTTGTCGGCTAACACTTCAGTGGTTGACATAGCAAATAAAACTCCTAATACAGCTAAAAAACGACGCATGTTGTCATGCTCCTTATCATTAAGTGTTGAAATTATAACATAGCGCCGAGCGCATTAATGACTCAGCTCAAAAGCGATCATATATTCGACTTGATCGACACTAATCGCGGTCATACACACAGGTTGTGAACAGGGTGTTTTGCGGTGATTAGACGCTGAAACACAAGGCGCACAAGCCAGACCAGCCCAAATGGGGGTGCTGTTGCCGAGCGATCCATAGAGCGTTGGTGTTTCTGGACCAAACAGAACAAAGGTTTTTAGTGGCGTTATGGCCGAAAAGTGCCCAGGACCTGAGTCATTGGTAACCATCAGTTGACTAATAGTGTATAGCGTCGGCAATTCGGCAAATTTAACGCCACCAGCAAAGTTAATCACACGATCGCTGTTGCATTGCTGTTTTAGGATTTCCGCTTCTTCACGCTCTGCGGGTGCGCCCGTAATTAAAATCACAATATCGTCAAAACGGCTGAGTAAACGACGCATGAGTTCGGCATAACGCTCTTTTGGCCAACGACGTTGTGGTAATAACTCAGAAGCATTCGGATTAATCAGTACAATCCGCTTATGTGCTAGAGTTTGTTCGGGGCAAAGTAAAGCAATACGTTGGCGCATTTCCGCTTGTGCTTGCTCGCTGACACTGACTTGTGCGAGTTCTATGTCATCGTCACTGATGTGAATTTTGGCATAAGGCACTTCATCAGCATCACACTCTAAGCTATAAACTAAGGCAATGAAGCTTTTGGCAACGTGTTGGTGAGCATTGTAAGCCACTTTGTGCGTGAGCATAAAACCACGCCACAGCCCTTCATTGTGAAAGCTGTGAAAGCCGACACGTCGCCATGCTCCAGACAGACCCGTTAATAAAGCACTGATACGCGAGAAAAGCTCTAAATCAATCACTGTGTCAATTTGATTACGACGACACCAGACCAAATAACGCAAGCTATCCCAAAGTAGGGTGAATAAATTATCTTCTCTTAATGTAAAGACATTCTCACGCTTAACGGTATCCAACAGCTCTAAACTGGGACGATTTTTAGCAAAAATAACAAAATAGAGTTCCGCATTTAGCTTGTCGCGAGCACGGCGCATGGCTGGGTCGGCAATAATAGTACTACCCATTTCCGTGAGTTCAACAAATAAAATGCGCTGAATAGCAGGTGCTTCTTGGTTAGCTTGATTGCGAAACCAATCTTGAACGGCAACCCATAAACTAGCGATAAAGGTTAGGGGAATGCCGAGCCAGTAATCGAGCTGGCGCATGGTATCAACACGCATGGTTAATCGTCCTTTTTTACAGATTTGACCGCTGGTTGACCATTTTGCCACCATTGCTTGTCGTGAATAAAAAACCATAATCCTGGCAAGCTGGCAGCAACGAGCGTTAATCCGTAGATCACGGACATGGCTAAAACTGCTTCAGCTGGCGCGCCGATTAGGGCAAAAATGCCGACCATAGCACCTTCACGAATGCCCCATCCTGCAAAGGACAGAGGTAGTAGGGTAAGTAAAATAACGGGTGGTATGACAGCTAGGTAAACCATCAATTCAAACTCTAATCCCAGAGATTGTCCCAGTGTCATCAACACTAACATCGAAAATAAATGCGTGAGCACCGATAATCCGAGTTGGATGCTAATGGTTCTACTGTTACGATAAACGCGTGCGAATCGGCGAGATAGCTTCTGTAAGCTAGACCATAGTGGCCATTTCCAGCGCGGTAGTTTATGCAAACACAGCCCAAAAAGTGCACCAGAAAAACCGATGACCAATATGATAGTAATGGTTACCGTAATGTTGCTGGGCAGTAAATTGGGTAACCAAATGAGCGCTATGGCACTGAGCAGTAACAGCCCTAGTAAACCAGCGATGCGATCAATAAAGACGCCAAAAAAAGCTTCTTTATGACTGTTGATACGATGACCGTTTTCCAGAATACGATAGGCATCACCACCAATACTGGTCGGTAGTAATTGGTTAAATAATGAACCTTTAAAATAGCTTTTGGCATAGAAGCGGGTATCGGGTGGATCGCCTAACCAACGTTGAATCAAACTCCAGCGATAAGCAGCGGTCAGGGTACTAGCCAGTTGAAGGAGCAGGGCTAAAACTAAAGTTGCCAGACCAATATGGCTGATGTTAGACCAGAGCTGTTCGTTATCGAGTCGATCAAAAATGAGCCACAATAAAATAATAGATAAGACAAGTTTTAACCAAGCAAGGGCAATTTTCATTGGGCAATTAAGTAGGTGTTAGCGAGTGTCTGAGTATTATAGATGAGTTGGTACGCTAGTGGTTAACCTTTGCCTGTTTGCAACGAAAAAAATGGAAACCATCCCCACTATGTGCCAAGCGTTGACACTGCTGAAAGTGGGAATGCCAACTCTGCTCTGAGCGATCAGGAGGGAGAATCAATATACCATGAGTATCTGCATTGGGTGAACCAAACCAAATATCGAATTGATCGTAACGCTCATCCATGACAACTACTGGCGTTGGTCTGGCGTACCATGCAATACGACTAGCATCGACCCAATGAGTGACGATCAAGGACTCATCAGTTTCGCGCAGCGCTTGACCAATTTCAGCAGCTTGCTTCCATCCTATTAAGTCTTGCGTTGGATTAGGTGACCAATGCTCGGTTAATTTAGGAAAAAGCGATAGGGTCAACACCAAAAGAGTGAGTGTAAACCCATAGATCAGATTAGCCGTTAGCAGCTTCTTTATCCAAGTTGATTGGTTGATCAGTTGATGTGACATTAAGGGTAATAACAATACATAAAAGAAAGCTAACCAGTGAGGAAGGCTGGGTTCTTTACCAGAAGAAATTGTAAAAATAATGAGTGCAGGCAAAATAAATAACACCAGTTGGCGTTGTCTTAAAGTAAACCACCAGTGCTTGACGCCAAAGATCATCAGCCATGCGTTGAACCATATAAATGGCGTGTATAACAACAATTGACTCACTTGACTTTGTAGAAAGTTTAACCAATTAAAAGATGACTCAGGTCGTCCATGATTCAATTGGTAGTGAATGGATATCCAGTTATGTTGTCCATTCCAGTAAAAAATGGGCAAGCTCAAAAGACCAGCTACGAGCACAGCCAGCCAAAAGCGAGCTTTGATTAACCAACGCCAACTGTTTGTACTGGTTAATAGTACTAATAACAACCCGATAGCAAAAAGAGCGGCGGTGTATTTACTAAGCGCACTGAGACCCAGCAATGTGCCAATGATTAACCAGTTGAGTGTCGTTGGTTTTTCTAATGTCCGTTGCGCCTGCCAAATGAGCGCCATGGATAGGGGAAGCAATAGCGTATCTGGAACTAGCCCGATGCCCAGCACATGAAGGATGGGCATGGCGCAGAATAATAAGGCTGCTAAGTTAGCGCTCGTTAACGAATGCGTGAGATAGCGTGTGTAGCCATGCACTAACCACAAGCTCAGTGTGTAGCTCAACAATGCCCATAGGCGTAGTTGCCATTCTTGTTCACCAAGTTGAAGTACCAGTGATTGAAGCCAGCCAACTAAGGGGGGATGATCAAAATAACTCCAGTCAAGAAACTTGCCGTATAGAGCATAATGGGCTTCATCAACCGTGAGGGGAGTCATAACGGCTATCAGCAAATGCAATAAAATAGTAGCAACCAGCAATTGAGTAAGCAGGCGTGGCGAGGCTAAAAGTGGAGGTAGCATGGTTGCTGTAACTCTTATATAGGTAATTTTGTCATTGTTTGGCTATGTTGAGCAAACTGATTCTATTCTAGTTATTCGTGCAAGCATTGGGAAGATCTGAAGAGGTTAAGGTTGAATCAAATGAGAGTCAATCTATTAACAGTAAATACTTGTCTGCACCCTTGAAAAGTCATTTTATTACCCCCATATTCGTATTGTTTTAATGAATGTGATCACGTTAGGGAGAATTTATGAGTACGACAAACGAGCAAAATGAAGCCATCGAAAACAATGAAACTGTTGCGCAACAATCTAATGAACAGGCTTCCGTTGAGCAAGATGTTCAAGTGCTTTTAGTTGAAGCACAGGCACAAGCTGCCCAACATTTCGACAGTCTATTGCGTTTGCAAGCAGATATGGAAAATTTACGTCGTCGTACTGAACGCGAAGTGGATAATGCGAAAAAATTTGCTTTAGAGCGTTTTGTCAATGACTTAATTCCTGTATTAGACAGTATGGAAATGGGTTTGCAAGCTTCCGCTCAAACGGTAAACGAGCAGGATACCATTCGTCAAGGCTTAGAAATGACCCTTAAAATGTTTCAAGATGTGATGGCGCGTTTCCATATAGAAGCGGTTGATCCGACAGGACACCCTTTCAACCCACAAGAGCACGAGGCCATGACCATGCAGCCTAGCAAAGATCATGAGCCCAACACAGTCATGTTTACGGTGCAAAAAGGTTACAAGTTGCACGGGCGTGTGGTGCGTCCCGCTCGCGTGGTAGTTTCTTCAACCGCTGCGTAACAATCATAGAAAATAGGATGATTAACGACTTGAAAGTTAAGTCATCCATCACCATAAAGCTTTCAACAGATAATTGAATTTTTAGGAGTATATAAAACATGGCTAAAATTATTGGTATTGACTTAGGTACAACGAACTCTTGTGTCGCCGTAATGGATGGTGGTAACGTCAAAGTCATCGAAAATAGCGAAGGCGCGCGTACAACTCCTTCAATCGTTGCATTTACTAACGATGATGAAGTGTTAGTGGGTGAAACAGCGAAGCGTCAAGCGATCACCAATCCTAAAAACACCATGCACGCGGTTAAACGTTTAATCGGTCGTAAATTCACTGATAAAGAAGTACAACGTGACATCGAAATGGTGCCTTACAGCATCGTTAAAGCCGACAATGGTGATGCTTGGGTAGAAGCTCACGGTAAAAAAATGGCACCGCCAGAAATTTCTGCACGTGTTCTGATGAAAATGAAAAAAACCGCTGAAGACTACTTGGGTGAAACCGTTACTGAAGCCGTGATTACCGTTCCAGCTTACTTTAACGATGCGCAACGTCAGGCAACTAAAGATGCGGGTAAAATCGCGGGTTTAGAAGTGAAACGTATTATCAACGAGCCAACAGCAGCGGCTTTGGCTTATGGTGTGGACAAAAAGTCAAAAGGCGATAGCAAAATCGTTGTCTACGACTTGGGTGGTGGTACCTTCGACGTTTCAATCATTGAAATTGCTGACTTAGACGGCGACAAACAAGTCGAAGTATTGGCGACCAATGGTGACACTTTCTTAGGTGGTGAAGACTTCGACCAATTAGTGATTGAGCATATTGTTACTGAATTTAAGAAAGAGCAAGGCGTGGATTTGAAAAACGATCCATTAGCACTGCAACGTCTACGTGAAGCGGCTGAAAAAGCAAAGATCGAACTGTCTTCTCGTGAGCAAACCGATATTAACCTGCCTTATGTAACAGCGGATGCGTCGGGTCCAAAACATTTAAACATGCGCATTACGCGTGCTAAGTTTGAATCGTTGATTGAAGACTTGGTGAAAAAATCGATTGAGCCTTGCCGCATTGCGTTAAAAGACGCAGGCTTGTCAGCGTCTGAAATTGATGAAGTGATTTTGGTTGGTGGTTCAACACGTATCCCAATGGTACAAAAAGCGGTGAAAGACTTCTTTGGTAAAGAGCCTCGTAAAGACGTTAACCCAGATGAAGCGGTTGCGATTGGCGCAGCGATTCAAGGTGGTGTCTTGGGTGGAGATGTTAAAGATGTTCTCTTGTTAGACGTAACGCCTCTGTCTTTGGGTATCGAAACCATGGGCGGCGTGATGACTAAGTTGATTGAGAAAAACACCACCATTCCGACGCGCAAGTCGCAAGTGTTTTCAACCGCTGATGACAATCAATCGGCTGTGACCATTCACGTACTGCAAGGCGAGCGTGAAATGGCGAATGGCAATAAATCACTGGGTCGTTTTGACTTGTCAGACATTCCACCTGCGCCACGCGGTATGCCACAAATCGAAGTGACTTTCGACATTGATGCGAATGGTATCTTAAATGTGTCTGCTAAAGATAAAGCGACCAATAAAGAACAATCGATTATCATCAAAGCCAGCTCAGGTTTGTCTGAAGCAGAAATCGAGAAAATGGTGCGTGATGCCGAAGCTCATGCGGAAGAAGACAAAAAACTACGTGAATTGGTTGATGTTCGTAACCAAGCAGACAGCTTGATTCACTCAGTGAACAAGTCGGTGAAAGAGTTGGGCGACGACAAGGTCACCGCTGACGAAAAAGCGGCAGTTGACGCGGCAGTTAAAGCCTTGGAAGAAGCGATGAAAGGTGACGACAAAGACACCATTACCGCTAAAACGGAAGAGCTGGCTAAAGTCAGTCACGGTATCGCTGAAAAGGCCTATGCGCAAACCAATGCGGGTGCTGCAGGTGCTCAAGCACATGATGCTAATGCCACTAAACCGAACAAAGGCGGCGATGATGACATCGTAGATGCTGAGTTTGAAGAAGTTAAAAAATAAGAAGTAAGGTCTTATGGCAAAAAAAGACTATTACGAAGTCTTGGGGCTGTCTCGTACAGCCTCGGATGACGAAATTAAACGAGCCTACAAAAAGCTCGCCATGAAGCATCATCCAGATCGCAATCCTGATGATGCTTCTGCCGAAGAAAAGTTCAAGGAAATCAAAGAAGCTTACGAGATTTTGTCCGATGCGCAAAAACGCTCGGCTTACGATCAGTTTGGTCATGCAGGTGTTGATGGCTCAGCAGGTGGATTTGGTGGCGGACAAGGATTCGGCGGTGGCTTCAGTGATATTTTCTCCGACATCTTTGGCGGTGGTGGTCGTGGTCGTGGTCGTGGCTTTAATGGTCCACGTGCTGGAGATGACCTCGAATATCGTTTGACCTTGACTTTAGAGCAAGCTGTTGCGGGCGCGAAAATTGATATTCAAGTGCCGCGTCGTGAAGTGTGTGATTCCTGTCATGGCTCGGGTGCTGCTGAAGGTTCTAGCGCTGAAACCTGTCCCACTTGCGGTGGGCATGGCAAGGTGCGTGTGCAGCAAGGTTTCTTTGTTGTCGAGCGTACCTGTCATACCTGTCATGGTAAAGGTAAAATCATTAAGAAGCCTTGTAGCAAATGTCACGGCGAAGGGTTTGTTAAGCGTAATAAAACGCTTACCGTTAGTATTCCAGCTGGGGTGGACGAGGGTGATCGTATCCGTTTAAGTGGTCAAGGTGAAGCAGGGGATGTGGGAGCGCCGCCTGGCGATCTTTACGTTCGTATCAGTTTGCAACCTCATGCCATCTTTAAACGTCAGGGCGATACCTTGTTCTGCGAGATGCCTTTGTCCTTTACCACAGCAGCTTTGGGTGGGGAAATTGAAGTACCGACACTAGATGGTCGTGTCAATTTGAAGATTCCTGCTGGCACACAAACAGGTCGCAAATTCAAAATTGGTGGCAAAGGGGTTAAATCGGTTCGTTCGGGTCGTCAAGGTGATTTGATTTGCCAAGTTCATCTAGAAACGCCAGTGAATCTCACCAGCGAACAACAAGAGTTGTTACGTCAGTTTGAAGCCAGCTTGTCGGGTAAAGGGGCAACCCACAATCCGAAATCGCACAGTTGGTTAGATTCGGTGAAATCATTTATTAATGATGCACTGAAATAACGCTCATTGGTGGTGAAGAAAAAGGAGGTTAAATGACCTCCTTTTTTCTTTTAGGACATGGTTTGCTTCGCTTTTGATCGTGACGCTGTATTCCAATAGATTTTAGCGTTAAAATAGTCGCATTCATGCGTCACACTTCAGGAAGATTTTTATGCGCTTAGGTTATTTGTTTCCCTTGATGGCTATCCTGTTAGCTGCTTGTGTGCCACCGCCCGCAGAAAAAGCCGATGCACCCAAGGCGCCTGTGGTGGTTCCAAGTGATAAAAAACCACCAGCTGCTTCCGTGGTAACTCAACCAGAATTGGTTAAACCTGTGCCCTCACAAAGCGTGATTTTGCCTTCGGGATGGTCGGTAATGGATCCAAAAGCGATTCTGGAAAAGGTAGAGTACAAGCCAGAACAAGGCGGTGTGTTGTTTACACTGAAGTCTCAGGCCAATTTAGAACTCTTTTCAGCAGAGGATGCTGAAAAACGGTCTTACTATAAAGGACGATTGAATGGAGCGCATTTGGTGGCTTTGCCACCGCAACAACGTAGCGTATTGATTATTTTCACCAATCGCCAAAATGCCCGTTCGTCGGTATTGTTAAAGTACACGAAATAATCCAGTTGATGGCTAGGTCAGACCGCTTGAATGCAATCAACTATAAAAACAACTGAATCAAGGTATAACAGATGACACAAAAAATTGCCCTAGTGGGTGTGAACGGACGTATGGGGCGCGCTTTGGTACAGGCGGTTCAAGAAGATAAAAATGCGGTTTTGTCGTCGGCTTTTGTGCGTCAAGGTTCGGCGTTAACAGGCATGGATGCGGGTGAGGTTACGGGTTTTGGTCGTTTGGATGTTCCTTTGCAAGATAGTCTTGATACGAGTTTGTTTGATGTATTGATTGATTTTACCCGTCCAGAAGCAACTATGGCTTATATGAATGCCTGCGTTAGCGCTAAAAAACCTATGGTGATTGGCACAACTGGATTTTCAGCGTCTGAATTGAGTGAAATGAAAGCAGCAGCACAACAAATACCGATTGTGTTTGCGCCTAATTTTAGTGTGGGTGTTAACTTGTTGTTGGGCTTGGTTGCTAAGGCTGCTCAGGTATTAAGCGATTATGATATTGAGGTGATTGAAGCGCATCATCGCTACAAGGTTGATGCGCCATCAGGTACGGCATTACGTTTGGGTCAAGCTGCGGCAGATGCTTTGGGTTGGGATTTGGATCAGTGTGCCGTTTATGGTCGAGAGGGTATTACAGGTGAGCGCCCAGCACAACAAATTGGCTTTGCCACCGTGCGTGGTGGTGATGTGGTCGGTGATCATACCGTTCTGTTTGCAGGATTGGGTGAGCGAGTTGAATTAACGCATAAAGCATCTTCACGCCTTACCTTTGCTCAAGGCGCAGTACGTGCGGCGCAATGGTTGGCGCATCAACCAGCAGGACTATATGATATGCAGGATGTCTTAAGTTTGCGATAATTCGGCTGGACGACAAGTCTGTTTTTACGCTATAATGTTCAAAATTAGCGGAGTACTAAAGACGTGTTGACAACAACGGGTCACATCACAGAATAAGTTAAAAACGGAGTTGGCTCTGCCTTCTCCGTTTTTTTGTATCGCAAATTTGGCATGATTAGGACATTCGGGTTAAAGAGATAGGGAAGTGGGTAGATGAAAGCGTTACTGGCATTGGCAGATGGCAGTTTGTTCTGGGGCGAATCAATTGGCGCCGCAGGAGAAACAGTAGGCGAGGTGGTATTCAACACCTCAATGACAGGATATCAAGAGATTCTGACGGATCCTTCTTATTTTCGTCAATTAGTGACCTTAACCTACCCGCACATTGGTAATGTCGGCGTGAATGATGAAGATGGCGAAAGTGATTCGGTGATGGCGAGTGGTTTAATCATTCGTGATCTGCCCTTAATTCATTCCAGTTTCCGTGCGCAACAGTCCTTAGCTGATTACTTGGTTCGGCAAAATGTGGTTGCCATTGCCGATATTGACACGCGTGAGCTAACGCGTGTGCTTCGTGAGAAGGGGGCGCAAAATGGCGTTATCATTGCGGGTGAAGATATTGATGCTAAAGCTGCTGTTGCTAAAGCGCAAGCCTTTGCTGGTCTGAATGGCATGGATTTAGCCATCGAGGTCACCACTCAGCAAAGCTACACCTTCCGCGAAGGTGAATGGCGTTTAGGTGAAGGTTTTGCCATTAAAGACGATGCGGACTTGCCCTATCACGTTGTTGCCTATGATTATGGCGTCAAAACCAACATTTTGCGCATGTTAACTGAGCGTGGTTGTCGCTTAACGGTTGTGCCTGCCAATACGCCTGCCAGTGAGGTTAAGGCACTCAATCCTGATGGTATTTTCCTATCTAATGGTCCTGGTGATCCTGCTGCCTGTAGCTATGCGATTGAGGCGATTGCAGAGTTGATTCAAGGTGAGACGCCAATTTATGGTATTTGTTTGGGGCATCAGTTGTTGGCATTAGCAGCGGGTGCAAAAACGCTGAAAATGAAGTTTGGTCATCACGGTGGTAACCACCCAGTGCAAGATATGCGCTCAGGAAAAGTACTCATTACCGCGCAAAACCACGGTTTTTCTGTGGATGAATCGACTTTGCCTGCGGGTGTCGAGGCGACGCATCGTTCGTTATTTGACCAATCGAATCAAGGGATTCGCTTTGCTGCTAAGCCTTTCTTTAGCTTTCAGGGACATCCTGAAGCCAGCCCAGGTCCTCATGATTTAGCCTACCTGTTTGATGAATTTATTGCCAACATGGCTGCGCGTCGCGCCTAACTCGAGCTATCACAAGGAATAAGACGATGCCCAAAAGAACGGATATTAACAGCGTATTAATTATTGGTGCTGGCCCCATTGTCATTGGTCAGGCATGTGAATTCGATTACTCAGGCGCTCAGGCCTGTAAAGCCTTGCGTGAGGAAGGGTATCGCGTGGTGTTGGTGAACTCCAACCCAGCGACCATCATGACCGATCCTGATATGGCTGATGCCACTTACATTGAAGCCATTACTTGGCAAACGGTTGCTAGCATTATCGAAAAAGAACGTCCCGATGCCTTATTGCCAACCATGGGTGGACAAACGGCATTGAACTGCGCCTTAGATTTATGGCGCAATGGTGTTTTAGATAAGTTCAATGTCGAATTAATTGGCGCGAAACCTGAAGCCATTGATAAGGGCGAAGACCGCGAAAAATTCCGTCAAGCGATGCTCAAAATTGGTATCGATGTGCCAGATTCAGGCGTTGCGCACACGCTAGACGAAGCTTGGGCGATTCAACAGCGTGTTGGTTTCCCTACGGTCATTCGTCCATCGTTCACCTTAGGCGGTACGGGTGGTGGTATTGCTTACAATAAAGATGAATTTGAACAAATTTGTAAGCATGGTTTGTACATGTCGCCCACCAATGAACTACTCATTGAAGAGTCGATTCTGGGCTGGAAAGAGTACGAAATGGAAGTGGTGCGTGACACCAAAGACAACTGTATTATCGTCTGCTCGATTGAAAACTTTGACCCGATGGGCGTGCATACAGGTGACTCAATTACTGTTGCGCCTGCGCAAACGCTGACCGATAAAGAATATCAAATTATGCGTAATGCCTCGATTGCCATTTTGCGTGAGATTGGTGTAGAAACGGGTGGTTCTAACGTTCAGTTCGCTATCAATCCTAAAGATGGTCGCATGATTGTCATCGAGATGAACCCTCGTGTATCGCGTTCATCGGCTTTGGCTTCTAAGGCTACAGGTTTCCCGATTGCGAAAGTAGCGGCTAAATTGGCGATTGGTTACACCCTCGATGAGCTGACTAACGACATCACGGGCGGTCTAACGCCTGCGTCATTCGAGCCATCGATTGATTATGTGGTTACCAAAATTCCACGTTTTACGTTTGAGAAGTTCCCGCAGGCAGAGCCGCGTTTATCGACACAAATGAAGTCGGTGGGTGAGGTGATGGCGATGGGACGTACTTTCCAAGAGTCGTTGCAAAAAGCCATTCGTGGGTTAGAAACAGGTAAAACGGGACTAGACCCGATGCTGGATTTGAGCAGCATGGACGACAAGTCAGTGCGGGATATTTTGCGTCATGAGTTGCGCTCGCCAGGTCCTGACCGGTTATGGTACCTTGCTGATGCTTTCCGTTTTGGTTGGAGTTTAGAAGAAGTCTTTGAGGTTTGCTCAATTGATCCTTGGTTCTTGGCGCAAGTGGAAGATATAGTGCGTGAAGAGCAAAAGGTCGTTTCAGGTGGCTTAGATGCGCTCGATAAAGACCGCATGCTGAAGTTGAAGCGGAAAGGATTTTCGGACATGCGCTTGGCTAAACTGTTGAATACGGATAGCGCATTTTTACGTAAATTTCGTCATACCTTAGGCGTTAAGCCAGTTTATAAGCGTGTTGATACCTGTGCTGCTGAGTTTGCTACCAACACCGCTTATTTGTACTCTACATACGAGCAAGTGTGTGAAGCCGCACCGACTGATAAACGTAAAATCATGATTTTGGGTGGTGGACCTAACCGTATTGGTCAAGGTATTGAGTTTGACTATTGCTGTGTTCATGCCGCTATGGCATTGCGCGAAGATGGGTTTGAAACCATTATGGTCAACTGTAACCCAGAAACGGTTTCAACCGATTATGACACATCCGATCGCTTGTATTTTGAGCCTTTAACGCTGGAAGATGTGCTGGAAATTGTTGCTGTTGAAAAGCCAGAAGGGGTGATCGTTCAGTATGGTGGTCAAACACCACTGAAGTTGTCGCGTGACTTGGAAGCGGCGGGCGTGCCGATTATTGGTACGTCACCCGACTCAATCGACTTGGCAGAAGATCGTGAGCGTTTCCAAAAGCTGTTGCAAGAATTGGGCTTGCGTCAACCTGCTAACCGCACCGCTCGTACGCCAGAACAAGCACTCACCTTAGCCGATGAAATTGGTTACCCACTGGTAGTTCGTCCTTCTTATGTTTTGGGCGGTCGGGCGATGGAAATCGTTTACAGCGAGAAAGATCTGTCTCGCTACATGCGTGAAGCGGTTCAGGTTTCTAATGATTCGCCTGTATTGTTAGATCGCTTCTTAGATGATGCTACTGAGTTAGACGTCGATGCGATTTGTGACGGTGAACAAGTGGTGATTGGTGGCTTGATGGAACACATCGAGCAAGCGGGTATTCACTCGGGTGACTCGGCTTGTTCATTGCCGCCTTACACAGTGCCAGCGCATATTCAAGATGAAATTCGTCGTCAAACTGAAGCTATGGCGTTTGCATTAAAAGTACGTGGTTTGATGAACGTGCAATTTGCCGTTAAAGGTGAAGATATTTATGTGCTTGAAGTGAATCCGCGTGCTTCGCGCACTGCGCCTTTTGTGTCGAAAGCCATTGGTGCACCTTTAGCTAAAGTAGCTGCGCGTGTCATGGCAGGCACCAGCCTTGCGGCACAAAACTTCACCAAAGAGATTTTGCCAGCGCATGTCTCTGTTAAAGAAGTGGTGTTCCCGTTTATTAAGTTTGGTGGCGTTGACCCGATTCTTGGCCCAGAAATGAAGTCTACGGGTGAAGTGATGGGGATTGGTAACAACTTTGCTCAAGCCTTTGCTAAAGGACTCTTAGCTGCGGGTACGGTATTACCAACAGGCGGTAAAGCCTTTATTTCAGTGCGTCAAGCCGACCGTAATGCTTCTGTGGAAGTGGCTAAAATGCTCATTGCGCGTGGTTTTGATATTGTCGCGACACGAGGTACTTCTAAAACACTGACTGAAGCGGGTATTACTCACTCGGTAGTGAATAAAGTGACTGAAGGGCGTCCTAACATCGTGGATATGATTAAGAATGATGAAATTGCGTTAATTGTTAATACCTCGGATGGGGCTATGGGTGTCGCTGATTCTTTCTCGATTCGTCGCGAAGCTTTGATGCATCGTGTTGCCTATACGACAACCGTAGCGGGTGCAGAAGCGATGGCCATGGCCATGGATTATGTTAACGATCAACCAGTTTATCGTATCCAAGATTTAACTTAATTACTTTGATAAGTCTAGTAAAAGCCGCGCTTAGTATTAAGTGCGGCTTCTTTTTACGCTAGCACAGCCCCCTAAAAGCTAAAGGAGTTTAGTTCATGAGTACACGCCCTCCCTTAACAGCCGCTGGTGCAGAACACCTACGCAATGAAGTGACCAAGTTAAAAAACATCGAACGTCCGCGCATTGCCGAAGCTATTGCCGAAGCGCGTGCGCATGGTGACTTAAAAGAAAATGCTGAATACCATGCTGCGCGTGAACAGCAAGGCTTGCTAGAAGCACGTATTCGTCATATTGAATCCGTGCTTTCTCATGCACAAATTATTGATATTGCTTTGATTCAATCGCACGGAAAAATTGTGTTTGGTGCGACGGTTGAGTTGCTGAATATTGAAAATGAAGATACGGTGATTTATCAAATTGTGGGTGATGAAGAGGCCGATTTAAATCACAATAAAATTTCCATTAATTCACCTATTGCGCGTGCGTTGATTGGTAAAGAAGAAGGCGAAGAAATCACCGTGAAAGCGCCAGGTGGTGACATTGAGTATGAAATTTTAACCGTTAGCTATGTCTGATGTGCTCTCTGCTAATTTAAGGTGGATGTAGCTTAATGGACTCGGTTTATCAACGAGCTTTTGAAGCACTCATGCATGTTCAAGTTGAGCAAAAAGCACAAGCTGTGTTTGCACTGTTAGAAGATTGGCGTGAGCATCGTTTGAGTATGGAACCCATACAAGTAGTTTCGATTGTGCAACCAGGACGACCTGATCGGCCAGAGTTGGTAGCGCCTAAGCTGCTTAAAGCACGTGGTTTGGGCTCGCACGAAGGTAGAGCGAGTTTGTTGCACTCTATCGCTCATATTGAATTTAATGCGGTCAATTTGGCTTTGGATGCGGTTTATCGTTTTCAACAAATGCCAGCAGAGTTTATTGATGATTGGTTAAGAGTCGCATCCGAAGAAGCTTATCATTTTCAGCTATTGCGAGAGCTGCTTGCAGGCTATGGTTATGATTATGGTGATTTTCCTGCTCACAACGGTTTGTGGGAAACAACACACGAAACCGATTTTGATGTGTTGGCGCGTATGGCACTGGTACCCAGAACCTTAGAGGCAAGAGGGTTAGATGTAACTCCAGACATGATGAAAAAGTTGCGCGCTGTCGGTGAAACACACGCAGTCGCTGTGCTTCATATTTTATTGCGAGATGAGGTAGGACATGTTGCTGTAGGGAGTAAATGGTTCAATTGGTTATGCGTTCAACGCGGATTAGACAAGTTTGATACCTTTAAGATGCTGATTGATACCCATTTAAAGGGTGGTCTTAAAGCACCCTTTAACATTGAAGCACGACGTGAAGCAGGCTTCTCTGAAGTTGAATTGGCTTGGTTGATGACTTTGTCGAATTAGGGCGGTCTGAATAATGCGCTATGCTTCTTATGCAGAATTCCCATTTTAATTTTTTGTGTGGTTGGAAAGGCATAAATAAATCAGTTATATGTTGAATGGGTGTCGCCCTTCACCCACAGCCCCATCCCTTTTTATGTTGCAGAGCTTTCTTAGCTTTAGTCGGTAACAGTTTTATTTTTTAACGTGTGACTGAGTAAGTGCAACAGAATTTCTTCCGCATTCTGAGATTGATCTGTTTCGATTGATTTAACTCGAGAACAAATAAGGTTGATATGGATACGTCTGAGTCGTGAAGAACCATCGTTAAGATGCTCTTCGTCGACACTACAAATGCTGCTGTAGGGGATAATGCTGTTTTCGACGCTGTCTTTAAGCGCATTATGAATAGCGAGATAATGATGCTTAAAGGTGATGCTCAGTGAACCACCGCGTCCGCACAGTAACGAGTAGGAAGGAAAACTCATTTAGTTTGCTCCTTTAACAGAGTCGGTATGAAAAAATAGCCTCACTTGTGAGGCTATTTTTGAGTTGTCAACCATTAATGTGCTTTCAGTTTTTCTTTGTACTTGAGCACTTGACGGTCAAGTTTATCGGTCATGGCATCAATGGCAAGATACATATCAGCATCTTGCGCTTCAGCATGAAAGTCGTGACCAGAAGCATGCAAATTGGCACTCGCTTTTTGTACTTTGTTGTCAACTTCTAGTGTGACATGAATACTGATGGCTTGATCAAAATGACGTTTAATGCGAGCCAGTTTGTCGTCACAATGGGTACGTAGGCCTTCAGTGACATCGACATGGTGTCCAGTAATATTTACTTGCATAGTCATTTTCTCCTTGTTGTTTGACGCTATTTCATCCAGCTTATTCTAAGCATATATAATGTTGCCCGAATAGATAGGAGGTGAAATCTTCGTGACAGTTTGCACCACTGTCAGTTTGATTTAATCATGCTGTGAAGTGTTTGTCTAGTAGCCACGTCATATTTATTCGTTGCCTAAACCAGAACCGTAGTTTTCACCCAAATAAGCGGCAATCACTTTTGGGTTAGTTAATAACTCGTTAGGTGTTCCTTGGGCTAAGATATGTCCCTGAGACAAAATGTAAGCACGATCAACTACAGCCAGGGTTTCTCGAACATTGTGATCGGTAATGAGGATGCCAATACCACTGTGTTGTAACTGACGAATAATACTTTGAATGTCGGCGACAGCAATGGGATCAACCCCGGCAAAAGGTTCATCAAGTAACAGAAAGTGCGGGTTGATCGCTAAAGCGCGGGCGATTTCAACGCGCCTACGCTCACCCCCCGATAAGGATTGTCCTAGGCTATCTCGAATGTGTGTAATGGCTAGTGCTTCGAGAAGGGTTTCCAATCGATCTTGGCGCTGTGCACTGTCTAATTCAGGTTGCATTTCTAGAATGGCCATAATATTGTCACTAACGGATAAGCGTCTAAAAATTGAAGCTTCTTGAGGTAGGTACCCAATACCGAGTTTAGCGCGTTGGTGCATGGGCATGAGCGTGATGTCTTTATCATCCAGGAAAATGCGCCCAGCATCACTTTTAACCAGTCCGGTCATCATGTAAAAAGTGGTGGTTTTACCTGCTCCATTAGGACCAAGTAGACCAATAACTTCACCGCTAGAGACAGAAAAGCTCACATCCTCAACCACACTTCTTTTTTTATATCGTTTTGCCAATTGATGAGCACTAAAACGATGATGATTCACAGAATCAGACATGAATAATTCTCTTAGTTTTCAGGTTGAATGGTCATTTTAACGCGACCACTTTGTTTGCTACCAAAAGCTTCAAAGGTTTCATCTTTATTATAGATAACAATCTTATCTGCGTTGATTTTATTGCCATTATCCATAATGATGTAGGCATTTTCAGTCAGGGTAATGGTGTCTTTATCTTGTTGAAATACGATGTTTTTTGCCTCTCCATTGACCCATTGCTGTTTTTTGGGTAGATAGTCTTTGAATTTGGCAGGACTGCCTGACATGGTTGCTTGTTGTAATTTATCACCGGGATGAATAATTTTTAAACTATTCCCTTGAAGCGTTAATTTATTGCGTTCTAAAACAACATTACCGCGATATTCACTTTGACCACCTTTGGTTTGGCTAATCAGCTGATCGGCGCTAATATCGACTGGGAAGCTTTTATTATCTGAAGCTTCTGTTTTAGCTTTGTTTGCTTTGGTTGTCGTTGCAGTCGTCGGTTTTTCATCTGCTTTAAGGTTGGCACTGGCTGTATGACAAGTCAAAAAAAGTCCACTGCTGAGTAATAAATAAGCAATCAAGTTACTGCCATTGGGTTTTAACGTGTTGAGTAAACTCATACCATCCTTCTTCATAATTGCCAATCAAACTATCGGCTTCAATGTGTTGTTTTTCATCGATCATACGAATTGCGCCAGGGCTGATGAGTTGATGCTTTGTTAACTGAATAATCAGGTGTTCGCTGTGGAAATGACGCGGTAGTTTGTTGTCAGCAGTTTGTTGTAACACTACCGTATCATGAAGATTCATTTCCAGCTGTGTTAAGTTGGCGCGCTTACTGTCACCTCTGATGGATTGCTGACCGGTATGTCCAGTAAGAGCGAATGGCGTGAATGTAGTTAGGTCGTTAACCTCATCAAAGGTAAGTGATTCACTGATAATACGAAATCGTTTCTCAGGTTCGGGACGATTTAAAAATAAACTGACTGTCTGATGCATATCAATAAACAAATGATTTTGTTCACTTGCAACATAATTGGTTTGTTGGCGTAGTGGCAAGTAACTCAGAGCCACAACGATAACACCCAGAATCACTAACAGGCTTTTCAACATGGCAGGTTCTTTATGCTCATCGGAAATGATGGTGGAGTAAGGATTCGAGTTTGCTTTGTGCTTCTAAGATTAATTCACAGACTTCTCGTGCAGCACCTTCACCCCCTTTATGTTGCGTGACAAAGTGAGCGTAGCGTTTGCTGATGGGTTGGGCATTAGCGACCGCAACCGCTAATCCGCATCGACGCATCACCGGTAAGTCCAAGCAATCATCTCCGACATAACAAACTTGTTCGGGAACCAATCCGAGTCGTGTTAATAAGGTTTCGAAAGCGGCTAGTTTGTCACGAGCACCTTGAAAAACATGCTCAATACCTAAATCATCCATACGTTTGCGTACTAATTCAGATTGTCGTGCAGTGATAATAGCCACAGGGATACCGCCTGATTGCAGCATTTTCATGCCGTGCCCATCATGGGCATGAAAGGCTTTGAATTCGTTTCCATGATTATCATAATAGAGTCGGCCATCTGTGAGAACACCATCCACATCAAAAATAACACAACGAATTTGTTGAAGTTGTTGCCATAAATGTGGGTGATTGGGTGTCATCGGGAGGCTCTTAAACAGATTATTCAAACCGTTCATGATAGAAGAAAAAGCATCGTTTGAGAACCTATTAGCAAAAGAAATTATCGCTTACAGTGCATTGGAGAAGCTAATCAGCTAAAATTAGCTTTTGACGGCACCAATTGGTTGTTAGCAAGCTGAGTGCTATCTGGTCCTTATTTTTTAGATTGATGAAGGTGTTAAGTTGCAATCGTTAACAGCTAAGCAAGAGCGTTGGGTTGGGGTTGCCTGTGTGGATTGGGATAATCCACAATTAGTTGCATCAGGATTTTATCCTGATGATCTACCCGCTGACTGGCATTTAACTTATTACGCCAACTATATTATGGCCTGTGTGCTTTCGCCCGAAAAATGGCTAAACGCATCTATAAGTGATATTGCCGATTGGTGCGATCAAACACAAGAAAATTTTTGGTTTTATTTGTTGTGTGACTCGGTTGAACAATTTGAGCAAGCTCAGCAGTGTGCTTCAAACTTTCCTAGCAAGATGGCTGGCTGTGTGTTGTCATTTAGTATGGATGATGTTTTGGTGAGTGATTGGCCTTTGCTTTGTGTGGGTGCTGAAGTATTCAGTTACGACTATGCACAACTGCGCGAAGCAAAACCCCTGTTAATGGCTTGGTTGGGCAGTGAGCCTGCGCAATCTCACGCACTGGTGCTGATGTCCGCTTCGAAAGCAGATCAGGTAAAAGCTGTTCAGACGCTGCTTGAATTGCTGGGAGTGGGTCGATGAGTGAAATCATGATCGACATTCAAGATTTAAGTTTTGCGCGAGGTTCGCGTTTGATCTTTGATCAAGTGAGTTTACAAATACCTCGTGGTAAAGTGACTGCCATTATGGGACCTTCGGGGACGGGTAAAACAACCTTGCTTAAATTAATTGCTGGTCAATTGACTCCGACTCATGGCAGTGTGTTGGTTGATGGTTTAGATGTTCATCAATTATCGCGGGTTGATTTATTTACGCTGCGTAAGCGCATGGGCATGTTATTTCAGAGTGGTGCTTTACTGACGGATTTGTCGGTGTTCGAGAATATTGCTTTGCCTTTGCGAGAGCATACACACTTGCCAGAAGTAGCGATACGTGCTTTGGTGTTGATGAAGTTAGAGGCGGTCGGTTTGCGCGGTGCAAGTGAACTCATGCCGTCAGAGTTGTCGGGCGGTATGAGCCGTCGAGTGGCATTGGCTAGGGCTGTTGCGCTGGATCCTCAGATGATCTTTTATGATGAACCCTTTGCTGGACAAGATCCGATAGGGATGGGGGTTTTGGTTCGATTAATTCGTAATTTGAATGATGCGATGGGATTAACCAGTGTCGTGGTGACGCATGATGTGGATGAGGTGTTAACGATTGCGGATCATGCCGTTGTGTTATCTGGTGGTAGAGTGATTATGTCTGGTAGCGTCGAGGCATTACGTGCGTCGCAAGATCCTTGGGTGCATCAATTTATTTATGGTGAGGCAGATGGTCCTGTTGCCTTTCATTACCCAGCACAAGACTATAAACAACAATTACTGGCTGGTGTTCAATGAGAACACAAATAGAACAAGTCGGTGCGCAATTTATTGCTTTAACAACCAGTTTTGCACAGGGATTTTGGTTTAGTTTGCAATTGTTATGGGCAGTTCCGAGTGCGTTATTGCGTGTGCGTGAGTGGATGCGTCAGCTTTATTTTGCTGGCGTACTTTCGTTATTGATCATCATGGTTGCCGGTTTTTTTGTCGGTATGGTGTTGGCATTGCAAGGTTACAATATTCTGGTTTCCTTTAATGCGACTGAGATTGTCGGTCAAATGGTGGCATTGAGTTTATTGCGTGAGCTGGGCCCTGTTGTTGCTGCGTTGTTATTTGCTGGTCGAGCGGGCTCCGCACTAACGGCAGAGTTGGGTTTGATGAAGTCAACAGAGCAATTGTCTGCGCTAGAAATGATGGGGTTAGATCCGGTAAAACGTATCTTTGCGCCTCGTTTTATTGCTGTTTTGTTAGCCTTGCCCATGTTGGCTATGTTATTCAGTGTGATGGGTATTTTGGGAGGTTACTTGGTCGCTGTGCCAGGCTTGAGCGTTGATGATGGTGCCTTTTGGGCGCAGATTCAGGCATCGGTTAGTTGGGATGAAGACGTTATGAATAGCATCATTAAGTCGTTAGTGTTTGCTGTGACGATTGCTTTAGTGGCTTTATTTCAAGGTGTCCAAGCCATGCCTACGGCGGAAGGTGTGAGTCGAGCTACCACCAATACCGTAGTTCATAGTTCCCTGTTGGTATTGGGCTTAGATTTCGTGCTAACGGCATTAATGTTTAATTAAGGGATGATGCGCAGCATGCAAGCAACAAAAAAAATGGAATTTTGGGTTGGACTGATGGTGTTAATCACACTACTGGCAACCTTATTTATGGCGTTAAAGGTAAGTAACTTTGGTCAGATGGCAGGATTGCAAGAGACAAATAGTTATCGGGTAACGGCTCACTTCACCGATATTGGCGGTTTAAAGCCACGTGCCAAAGTATCAATGGGTGGTGTTGTGATTGGCCGGGTCAATCATATTCAGTTAGATCCAACGACCTTTAAAGCGGTAGTTCATATTGACATGGACAGTCGTTTTTCACATATTCCAGCTGATTCTTCGGCCAGTATTCTCACTTCGGGTTTGTTGGGTGATCAGTACATTGGCATTGAACCTGGAGGCGATGAAGAAAATTTACGGGAGGGTAGTGTGATTACCTTTACTCAGCCAGCGATGGTTTTGGAGAAACTGATTGGTCAGTTTTTGGTTAAGCTTTCTGAAAAATAATGAGTGTTTTTAAGGTGGGTTTTAGCGTAATGAAAATCGTATTGAATGCTTTGATGCTGATGGTGAGTTTTGTATGGATGTCGGTTGCTGCTGCAACGATTGCAGAAAAAGATCCAGTATTACAAGCAAAAAAAGTGGCCGATCAGCTTATTGCTCGTATTGATCAAGAGCGTAAACAGTTAGAAAACGATACGAATCGTGTCAATCAAATGGCAAATGAGCTGGTTTTCCCTTACGTTGATGTCACTAAAATGGCGCGTTTTGTTATGGGTGCGAGTTGGCGTAGTGCGTCTGCTGAACAACAGCAAAACTTCATTGATTTATTTAAGAAAATTTTACTCAATAGTTATGCAAGAAGTTTCTTAAAGTTACAAATTGATCGTGTCGATTTTGCTGCTAGCCGTCCTGGTGCGAGTGGTAAAGATGTCGAAATTCCTGCTACGGTTATTGAGAAATCAGGTAATGCGGTGCCAGTTATTTTCCGTTTGTTCCCTGCTGGCGATACGTGGAAAATTTATGATGTTGAAATTCAAGGTGTTAGTTTGTTGTTGAACTATCGTAGCGTGTACGCCAATGACATTGATCAAAAAGGCTTGCCAGCGGTACTAGAACAAATGCGAGTACAGGCCAATGCACTCTAATGCACTTTGGCATCAACAGGATGATTGTTTGTTTTTTCAGGGTCGTTGGACGCATGAGTCGGTTTCGGCAGTTTGGCAACAACTACCAAAACGCGGTGTTGTGAGGGTCGATGTTGCGGATGTGCTGCAATTTGATAGTGCTTTTTTGACATTGATATTGCAGTTGGCACCTTCGACGCAGCAGTTATTGATTGTTCGTGGTGCTAATACAGCGATGCTTTCTTTATTGAATTTGTATAATTTAACCTCACTATTGACCATAGAAGCTAACGATTATGAATAGTCAACCTGCTGTATCAGCGATAGAAATTTGCGATATCGTTAAGTCTTATCGAGATGTTGCGGCGCTCAAATCAGTCAGCTTATCGATTCCTCAGGGTAGTTTTTTTGCCTTACTGGGACCTAATGGTGCGGGCAAGTCGACATTAATTAGCATTATTGCTGGATTAGTCAAAGCAGATGCTGGGCATGTGAGCATTATGGGTCACGATGTGGTTGGTGATTATGCTGATGCGCGTCGTATGATTGGGCTGGTACCACAAGAGTTAATTGATGAGCCTTTTTTTGCTATTCAAGATCTGCTACGTATTCAAGCAGGTTATTTTGGATTTGGCCAAGAGCAATGGCCATGGATCGACGAGTTGCTTCACAATTTAGGTCTATGGGATAAGCGCAAGGAAACGATGCCTAGTTTATCGGGCGGTATGAAGCGACGCGTGCTGATTGCTTTGGCATTGGTTCATCAGCCTAAAGTATTGGTATTGGATGAACCCACTGCTGGAGTTGATATTGAATTGAGATTGGGTTTATGGACTTTTATTCGTCAGCTACATGCACAGGGTATGACGATTATTTTGACAACCCATTATTTAGAAGAAGCTGAACAGTTATGTGAGCAGATTGCCATTCTGCGCGAAGGTCAGTTGCTCGCTTTGTCATCAACACAGGCTTTATTAGCTGCGCATCCTTGGGAGTATATTGAAGTAACTCTGCAAGGTGAAAATACAGTGTTACCGGAAGCCTTGCAGGTTAGTGTTCATCGCCAGCAAGCCAATAAGTGGGTGTTGCGATTACCGCGTGGTATGGTGCGCACTGAGCTGGTTGCTAAGTTACAGCAAGCTGGATGTTTATTAAGTGAAATGCGTTCGATCGAAGCCAGTTTAGAAGATGTTTTTCGCGCCATGACGAGCAAGGATTTGTTATGATAACCAATTATCGTGGCTTTATGACGCTATGTCGTAAGGAAGTTCAGCGATTTTTGAGTGTGTCTGTGCAAACAGTTTTTGCACCATTGGTATCTACTTTATTGTATTTGCTCATTTTTGGTCAGGTTATGCCAGAAGGTGCTTCGGGTTTTGATGCGCTGTCCTATCATCAATTCTTATTGCCAGGATTGATCATGATGGCGATGCTACAGAATGCATTTTCGAATAGTTCATCCAGTTTGATTCAATCGAAAATGTATCGAAATTTGGATTTATTATTACTGAGTCCTTTGTCGCCTTTGGCTATTTTTTTGGCTTTTGTGGTAGGTGCTGTGGTACGTGGACTGATGGTGGGAATTGCTATTGCTGTGGTAGCGAGTTTTTGGGTACCGATGCCTGTGATTCATCTGGCTTGGGTAATCGTGTTTGCGCTACTAACAACGATGGTTTTGGGGGCATTAGGGTTTTTGGCGGGCTTGTGGGCAGATAAATATGATAAATTGGCTGCCTTTCAAAACTTTGTTATTTTGCCACTGACTTTTTTAAGTGGTGTGTTTTATTCCGTTGCTATTTTGCCGCCTTTTTGGCAAACAGCGACTTGGTTGAACCCTTTTTTCTACATGGTAGATGGGTTTCGTTATGGGGTGTTGGGGGTATCAGATGTATCCCCATGGCTGAGTTTGGCTGTTACTTTTGGATTTATGTTGGTGCTGTCGATGGTGACAGTGAGCTTATTAGCAAGAGGTTGGAAAACTCGTCGTTAAACTGAGTTACGAGACGTTATTGCCTTGAAGACGATAGGTCTAAGCGTATTAAAAAATATAGGGATGGGGGTTCTGGAGGAAGAGTTGTATTTTGTTAGTATTATAACTAACGGATTTTAAATCTTTTTACCAGACAAAAAATAAATAAGGGCGTCTGAAAACAGCGAAGCGAGGTTTTTAGATGTTCCCGTTAGTCAAATTTGAGAGAGTAGAAGCGTTTATGACCGAAAACGAAGTTGTTGCTAGAATTACATCAGCCTTACCTGATGCTTCAGTCGAGGTATCTGGTGCTGATTGCCATTTAACCTTAACGATTGTCAGCGATGCGTTTGCTGGTAAGGCGTTACTGGCTCGCCATCGCTCTATTCAAGCTTTGTTTAAAGATGAATTGGCTTCTGGTGAGTTGCATGCCTTATCATTCGTTACCAAAACGCCAACAGAGGCAGCCGCTTAATGGATCAATTGCAAATACAGGGCGGCATTCCTTTATCTGGTGAGCTTGAAATTTCTGGCGCTAAAAATGCGGTACTTCCTATTATTGTTGGGGCTTTATTAGCAGACTCTCTGGTAACCTTGACCAATATTCCTCATCTGCGCGATGTTACGACCTCTATCGAATTATTGGCAACAATGGGGGCAGCTATTACGGTGGATGAGCGCTTATCCTTAGAAATTGATCCCAGAACGATCGACCGTTTTGAAGTGCCTTATGAATTGGTCAAAACCATGCGCGCTTCGATTTTGGTCTTAGGTCCATTGTTGAGTAAATATGGAGAGGCTCGCGTTTCCTTGCCGGGTGGTTGTGCGATTGGTTCTCGTCCAGTCAATATTCACTTGGATGGGTTGCGTGCTATGGGTGCAGACATTCGGGTCGAAAAAGGGTTTATTGTTGCACGTGCAGACCGTTTGCAGGGAGCACATATTTACATGGATGTGGTTACCGTTACGGGTACAGAAAACCTATTGATGGCTGCTGTGCTCGCTAAAGGGGTAACAGTTCTGGAGAACGCAGCTCGTGAACCTGAGGTGAATGACTTAGCCAATTTCTTAAATGCGATGGGTGCACAAATTGAAGGTATTGGCAGTTCGACTTTACGTATTACAGGGGTTGAAAAGCTGCATGGTGTGAGCTATCGCGTGATTCCAGATCGTATCGAAGCGGGAACTTATTTAGCGGCAGCGGTTGTTACACAGGGAGATGTAACGATTCGTCGGGTTGATCCGGCACATCTAGAGTCGGTGTTAATTAAATTTGAAGAAAGTGGTGCCATGTTAGATGTCGGGGATGATTGGATTCGTTGTGATATGCGTGGTCGAACCATTAAACCAGTTAACATTGTGACCATGCCTTATCCCGCTTTTCCGACAGACATGCAAGCACAATTTTTGGTTATGAATACCTTAGCTAAAGGCGTTGCTCATGTTAAAGAAACGATTTTTGAAAACCGTTTTATGCATGTGCCCGAATTAATACGTATGGGAGCTAATATCAGTATTGATGGTAATGTGGCCATTACCCAAGGAGTAGACAGGTTGGTTGGTGCTCAAGTCATGGCAACAGATTTGCGTGCTTCAGCTTCTCTTATTTTGGCAGGGCTTGCTGCCGAAGGTGAAACCATTATTAATCGTGTGTATCATATCGACCGTGGTTATGAACGCATTGAAGAAAAATTGAGTCGCGTTGGTGCAAATATTCAACGCTTGGCTAGTTAACAAGGAACTAACTGAATGATTACGCTTGCTTTATCGAAAGGTCGAATTTTAAAAGATACCTTGCCCTTGCTGGCTAAGTTGGGCATTGTCCCTAGCGAAGACCTAGATAAAACCCGTAAACTCATTATTCCAACCACTCGAGATGATGTGCAATTGTTGGTGGTGCGTGCTACCGATGTTCCTGTTTATGTTGCACATGGTGGTGCAGACATGGGGGTGGTCGGTAAGGACGTACTGATGGAGCAGGGTGGTGATAACCAATTTGAATTGTTGGATTTAGCCATTGCGCGTTGCAAACTGATGGTGGCTGCGCCAGTTAATCATCAACGTCAATCACATCGCTTGCGTGTCGCAACTAAGTATGTCAATGTGGCACAGGATTATTTTGCCAGTAAAGGCGAACAAGTTGATTTAATTAAACTTTATGGATCAATGGAGCTTGCGCCTTTAGTGGGTATGGCGGATTGCATTGTTGACTTGGTTGATACAGGTAATACGCTTAAAGCGAACGGCCTTGAACCAATCGAGCATATTGTCGATATCAGCTCGCGCTTGGTGGTGAATAGCATGGCTTACAAGCGTCAGTATGCTGAGATTCAAGCAATGGTGGATGCTTTAGCCGTTAGCGTTGCGCAGATGAATAAGGAGTAAGTATGAAACAGTTATCTTCAACATCGCCAGAGTTTTGGAATGAGTTAGCTGGATTATTGGCGTGGGAGTCAAGCTCTGAAGAGCGTATTGAGCAAACCGTGAAACAAATTATTGCTGATGTTCGTCAGCAGGGTGATAAGGCATTAGTCGGATTAACCAATAAGTTCGACCGTCG
>CAYQEZ010000003.1:59332-72893 GCA_964416645.1 uncultured Francisella sp.
TTCGTCAGCAGGGTGATAAGGCATTAGTCGGATTAACCAATAAGTTCGACCGTCGCGCAGTCAGTAATGCGATGGAGTTAGAAATTCCGCATCACCGTTTGAAACAAGCATTTGATGGTCTGCCCGAAGCTGGTCAAAAATCATTGGCGACGGCTGCAGCCCGCATTCGTAGTTATCATGAGCGTCAAACGCAAAGTTCTTGGCATTATGTGGAAGCAGATGGAACCTTGTTGGGTCAACAAGTAACGCCTCTGGATAGTGTTGGTTTGTATGTACCTGGTGGCAAGGCGGCTTATCCGTCTTCTGTATTAATGAATGCGGTACCTGCTAAGGTTGCAGGGGTAGGTCAACTGATTATGGTTGTGCCAACCCCGGATGAAGTCGTTAACGAGTGGGTGCTGGCTGCTGCTTATATTGGTGGGGTTGACCGCGTATTTACCGTGGGTGGTGCGCAAGCAGTTGCCGCCTTGGCTTACGGTACTGAAACGATTCCTGCTGTAGATAAAATCGTCGGTCCAGGTAATATTTATGTAGCAACTGCTAAACGCATTGTTTACGGTACTGTGGGTATTGATATGATTGCTGGGCCTTCAGAAATTTTGGTTGTTTCAGATGGACTAACCGACCCTGATTGGATTGCTATGGATCTATTCTCTCAAGCAGAACATGATGAAGATGCTCAATCAATTTTGGTTACTTGGGATACACAACATGCCTTAGCCGTGCAATCTTCTATTGATAACTTATTGCCGCAACAACCACGCCAAGACATTATTCGTACAGCCTTAACCAATCGCGGTGGTATTATCGTGGTTAAAGACGAGCAAGAAGCGGCAAAGGTAGTGAACTATGTTTCACCTGAGCACTTGGAGTTGTCGGTGGAAGATCCTCAAGCTTGGTTGCCGAAGATTCGTCATGCGGGCGCTATTTTCATGGGGCGTTATACGGCAGAAGCGATCGGTGATTATTGTGCAGGTCCTAACCATGTATTGCCAACAGCGCGCACGGCACGTTTTTCATCTCCGCTAGGAGTTTATGATTTCCAGAAACGCTCAAGCTTAATCTTTTGTTCTCCAGAAGGTGCAGCTACTCTGGGTGAAATTGCAGGCACTTTGGCCGATGCGGAGGGTTTGCATGCGCATGCCGCTTCCGCGCGTTATCGCGTAACAGGACGCTAAGTTGATGAGCCGCTTTTGGAGTAAAGTGGTGCAAGGCTTAACGCCTTATACACCTGGGGAACAACCTAAGGTTGATCATTTGGTTAAATTGAACACCAATGAAAATCCTTATCCGCCCTCACCCAAAGTGATTGATGCCATTCAGTCAGCAGTTGGTGACGGGTTGCGATTATATCCTGATCCAAATGCTCAAGTGCTTAAGGATACCTTAGCAGGCTATCATCAAGTTGAGTCAAATCAAGTGTTTGTTGGTAATAGTTCGGATGAAGTATTGGCGCATGTTTTTCATGCCTTGCTAAAGCAAGACTTACCATTACTTTTCCCTGATATTACCTACAGTTTTTATCCAGTTTACTGCGGTCTTTACGAAATAGATTACCTTACTGTTCCATTGCGCGATGATTTTTCAATTGCTATTGAAGACTATGATCAGCCCTGTAGTGCCATTATTTTCCCTAATCCGAATGCACCGACAGGACGTGTGTTGGCTTTAGAAAAGATCGAGCTGTTGCTTCAGCGCTATCCCGATAAATTGTTGGTGGTTGATGAGGCTTACGTTGACTTTGGCGGACAATCGGCTATTCGTTTAGTTAATCAATACGATAATTTGTTGGTGGTGCAAACCCTCTCTAAGTCTCGTTCGCTGGCTGGTTTGCGTGTTGGCTTTGCCATAGGTCATGCCAGTTTGATAGAAGCACTTGAGCGAGTTAAAAATAGTTTTAACTCTTACCCATTAGATCGATTAGCGATTGCGGGTGCAGTGGCAGCCTATGAAGATGAAGCCTACTTTGTGCAAACACGTGATTGGGTTATTGCAGAGCGTATTAAGTTAACCAGTGCTTTTGAAGGTATGGGTTTTGAGGTTGTGCCGTCGGCGGCTAATTTTATTTTCACCACACATCCTCACTATGATGCGGCTGATTTGGCTGCTCGCTTGCGTGTGCATAAAGTGATTGTGCGTCACTTTAAGTTACCTCGCATTGACCAATATTTGCGTATCAGTGTGGGTAATGAAGGACAAAATTTAGCTTTATTGACGGCAATGCATCAGATTTTGGACGATTTGAATAAAGAGAAATCATCATGATCTTACGGGATGAGTTAACGCGTGTGTGCGCCCAATGGATGTCGGTTGATCAAATTCAGGATTATTGTCCCAATGGTCTTCAAGTAGAAGGAAAGGCAGAAATTCAGAAGTTAGCAACTTCGGTAACTGCTTCTATGGCAGCGATTGAAGCGGCGATTGAGTGGGGTGCTGATGCTTTACTGGTTCATCATGGTTACTTTTGGCGTAATGAAGGTGCTACCCTTGTCGGTGCCAAAGCCCAACGTATTCGTCGTTTGATGCAGGCGGAGATGAATTTGTTTGCTTATCATTTGCCGCTGGATATGCACGTAGAATTTGGTAATAATGCAGAGTTAGCTAAATTATGGAATTTGCAAGATGATGCGAGTGATGCGAAACGTGTCTGGCGTACAGGAACGCTCGATTTTGCTTTACCGATAGATGGATTGGTAGAGCGTATTCGTCGTACTTTGCGTCGTGAGCCATTAGTTATTGCAGCGGGTCCACAGCAGGTAAGACGTATTGCTTGGTGCTCGGGTGGTGCTCAGGGTTATTTTGCACAAGCGATTGAGCAAGGTATTGATGCCTTTATTACTGGTGAAGTATCTGAGCAGTGCTATCATCAGGCTATTGAGGCAGGCGTTCATTTTATTGCCGCTGGTCATCATGCGACTGAACGCTACGGCGTGCAAGCCTTGGGCGATAAACTAGCCAAAATTTACGCATTAGAACATCGTTATATAGAATTGACTAATCCTATTTAATAATAAATATTTATAAAGGGATAAAAATTTGTAATCCCACGCGAATTGGTTTCGAGGCATAATAATGCTTCATTACTGTTTTATCAGATTTTTAAGTTACGGAGCAACGTTATGACAGAACCAGTCAATCAAAAACGTCGCAATTTCTTGGTTGCGGCTACCGGTGTTGTCGGTGCTGTTGGGGCAACTTTTGTTGCTGTTCCTTTTGTTTCTTCTTGGAAGCCAAGTGAAAAAGCACAAGCTGCTGGAGCGCCTGTTGATGTAGACGTGTCTGCTTTAGCGGAAGGGCAAATGTTGACAGTTGAGTGGCGTGGTAAGCCTGTTTGGGTGGTCCGTCGTCCGCAGGCATCTGTTGATGCTTTGGCTGGGGTTCGTGATAATCTTCGCGATCCCGATTCGGCAGAATCATTACAACCTGGTTTTGCCAAAAATGAATATCGCTCATTGAAGCCTGAATATTTGGTGATGGTTGGTATTTGTACGCACTTAGGTTGCGCACCTTTGTATAAACCTAATGCGGGTGCAATCAGTGCAGATTGGAAGGGCGGTTTTTTCTGTCCCTGTCATGGTTCTCGTTTTGATATGGCAGGTCGAGTGTATAAAGCGGTGCCTGCTCCAACAAACCTTGAGGTTCCACCTTACCGATTCTTATCCGAGACAAGGGTTCGTATCGGTGAAAATGAGCAAGGAGTGGCTTAATGTCTGAACAAAAAAACGTTGATAATACGTCTAATGGACGATTATTGGCTTGGATTGACGAGCGTTTTCCGTTAACGCAAGTATGGAATGAGCATGTTGCACAGTATTATGCGCCAAAGAACTTTAATTTCTTTTATTTTTTTGGTGCCTTGGCTCTGCTGGTATTAGTCAATCAGATGGTAACGGGCATTTGGTTGACCATGAGTTATAAACCTGATGCACAAGAAGCCTTCAACTCGGTTGAGTATATTATGCGCGATGTGGAGTGGGGTTGGCTGATTCGCTATATGCATTCAACTGGTGCTTCGGCGTTTTTTGTGGTGATTTATTTCCATATGTTCCGTGGCATTATGTATGGTTCTTACCAAAAACCGCGCGAGTTAGTGTGGATTATTGGTATGCTCATTTTCCTTGTGCTCATGGCCGAAGCCTTCATGGGCTACCTATTACCTTGGGGACAAATGTCTTACTGGGGTGCGCAGGTTATCATTTCCTTGTTTGGAGCCATTCCTTTTATTGGCGAAGCTATGGCGACATGGATTCGTGGTGACTTTGTTATTTCTGATGTCACGCTGAATCGTTTCTTTGCTTTACACGTTATTGCGTTACCGCTGGTATTAGTTCTGCTGGTTTATTTGCATATTGTGGCACTGCACAAAGTGGGTTCCAATAATCCCGATGGTATTGATATCAAGAAAAATAAAAATGAGCTTGGCTTGCCTAAAGATGGTATTCCTTTCCATCCTTATTATTCGGTTAAGGATATGTTTGGTGCTGCTGTGTTCATGTTCTTCTTTGCGGCTGTTATCTTCTTTTGGCCAGAAGGTGGTGGATTCTTCTTGGAAGCGCCCAATTTTGAACCGGCTGATCCGATGAAAACCCCTGAACATATTGCGCCAGTTTGGTACTTCACGCCTTTTTATGCCATTTTGCGTGCTGTTCCAGACAAGTTACTAGGCGTTATTGCGATGGGTATGGCGATTATGTTCCTGTTTGTGTTACCTTGGTTGGATCGTTGCAAGGTGCGTTCAATTCGTTACCGTGGGTGGCAGTTCAAGGCTAACTTGTCTTTATTTGTGGTGAGTTTCTTTGTGTTGGGTTACTTGGGTACGCAAGCGCCAACGCCATTCTTAACCTTGTTGTCGCAAATCTTTACCTTTACATACTTTGCGTTCTTTGTCATTTTATGGCTAACATCGCCAATGGAGAAGACGAAGCCATTGCCAGAGAGGGTCACGGGATGAAATCAATGTTAAAACTAGTGTTGACGAGTGTTGCCTTAATGGTTGCTTCAGTAGCTCAAGCAGGTGGTGGTAGTTACCCGATTCCGCTTGAAAAAGCCAAAATCAGCGTATTAGATCAAGCTTCGCTTCAGCGTGGTGCTGACCTTTATGCGCAGTATTGTATGGGTTGTCACTCATTGAAATATTTGCGTGTTAATCGTGCGGCGCGTGATCTGGGTTGGAGTCCTGAAGAAGGAGTGGCTCATTTTCAGCACATTCGTAATGGTCAGGGTAAACCAACGGATATGATTGAAACAACACTTAATCCAGAAACAGCTAAACAAGCTTTTGGTATTGTGCCGCCTGATTTATCACTTCAAGCGCGTTTACGTGGTACTGATTGGCTTTATACTTTTTTGAGAAGTTATGAGCGTGCTGAAGATGGAACAATTAGCAATAAACTCTTTCCTGGTGTTGCTATGCCGCACATTTTAGAAGGGCTACAAAGTAGCTTGCCGTCTGCAGAGTTTGATGCTGCAGTGGGCGATTTAGTGAACTTTATGGATTATGCTGCCGAACCAGCCAAGCCACAACGCTTGATGATGGGTTGGTGGGTGCTGGGCTTTTTAGCGTTGCTGATTCTACTAACTTATTTATTGAAGAAAGAGTTTTGGCGCGACGTTAAATAAACACAGTTTTGGGTATATTTAAAAGTCAGCAAAGTGAATTTTTAGAGATTCCTACTTATTTATTCGCTAGCTCAATATTTTTCTTATTTGTCAAGGGGTGATATCATCACCCCTGTTTCTTTTTTATTTGGGAGTAGCTTGGTATGATGACCCTTTTTTCAGATCCGTCCGATTTTAATTCTCACCGCGTACGTGTTGTGGTGAAAGAAAAAGATATTATGATGGACATTAAAGAAGTGGATCCGCAGGCAATGCCTGAAGATGTGCTTTTGGCTAGTCCTTATGGAACCTTGCCGGCCTTAGTTGAGCGTGACTTAAAGCTTTATGATCCGTTAGTGATGATTGAGTTTTTGGATGAGCGTTATCCTTTCCCACCGATGATGCCAGTTGATCCTCAAATTCGTGCTACTGCTCGCCAGACACTCAATTATATTCGTCGTGAATGGGAACCGAGTATTCAATTAATTACCGCAGGTGAAGATAAAAAAGGTATTGAAAAGGCGCGTAAGTTATTAAAAGAAGAGTTTATTAAATTAACGCCTGCTTTTCAGCACAAACCCTTTTTTATGAGTGACGAATACACGGTTGTTGACGTTACTTTGTCGGTTATTTTCTGGCGTTTGAACGCCTTGGGTATTGATATTCCTAAAACGCATAAGACCTTTCATGAATACGCCAAACGTATGTTTATGCGTGATGCTTTCCGCGATAGCCTAACTGACTTAGAGCTTGAAATGGGAGACATCTAGCATGATGCGTGATCAAAAGCCCTATTTAGTTAGGGCTTTTTATGACTGGATTGTCGATAGTGGCTGTACGCCTTATTTACAAATTCAGATTAACTATCCTGGTGTGGTTGCACCTGAAGGCTTTGATGACGAAGGTGTGCTGGTATTGAATGTTTCCGGCCAAGCAACGAATCGCTTGCAGTTAGGTGATCAAAGTATCGATTTTGAAGCGCGTTTTAGGGGTAAGGCGATGGCAGTACACGTGCCTATGCCAGCGGTATTGGCTATTTTTGCCAAAGAGAATGCGCAGGGTATGGGTTTCCCGCCGCCTGATTTAGAACAGGCATTGCAAGAAGCGAGCAACGCTCAAGCTCAACCTAAAGCGGCTGCAGGCACAGCAGAAAAGCCCAAACGTGATCGCAGCCATTTAAAAGTGGTCAAGTAACCGAGCGTCATGGCTAAAAAGTCGGATAAAGCCACTTTCTACTGTACCGAATGTGGAACAGAGCACAGCCGTTGGGCGGGGCAATGTTCTGCTTGTGGCACATGGAATAGCATTAAAGAGTGGACAGAGCCCAAACTGTCGGCTAATAGCCATGCTGGTGGTAAAGGGGCAGCGGGCTATGCTGGGACGCGCTCTTCGGTTATTAAGTTGTCTGAAGTTTCCCTAGCCGAAGCCCCTCGTTGGCACACGGGTTTACACGAGTTTGATCGTGTGCTCGGTGGTGGGCTAGTGCCAGGTTCGGTGGTGCTGATAGGTGGCGATCCTGGGATTGGAAAATCGTCTATACTGCTGCAAGTTCAGACGTTTTTAGCGCAACAGCAACTCTCAACGCTGTATGTGTCAGGTGAAGAGTCGTTACAACAAATCGCTTTGCGTGCACATCGAATGCAGTTGCCAGCGGATAATTTGTCTTTATTAGCTGAAACCGATATGGACAGTATTTTAGTCGTGGCAACACAGACCCAGCCGCAAGTGATGGTCATTGACTCGATTCAGACCATGCAGTTAGAAAGCATCAGCTCTGCTGCGGGTAGTGTGGTGCAGGTACGCGAAACCGCAGCGGTACTAACACGTTATGCCAAACAAACAGCTACAGCGGTTTTTTTAGTCGGTCATGTTACCAAGAGTGGTGAAGTTGCGGGTCCTCGTGTACTTGAGCATATTGTCGATGCTGTTATTTTTATTGAAGGACAAGACAGTCGCTATCGCTTAATGCGCGCGCTCAAAAATCGTTTTGGTGCGGTGAATGAGATAGGCTTTTTTGCTATGACCGACAAAGGCATGAAGGAGGTTAAAAACCCCTCAGCGATATTCTTAAATCGAGATAAGCAGAGCGCGACTCCTGGTGCTGTGGTGCTTGGGTTGTGGGAAGGGACGCGTCCCTTACTGGTCGAGTTGCAAGCCTTGGTTGATCATAATGCGTTTGGTGCACCCAGAAGGGTGGCCGTAGGCTTAGACGGTAATCGGCTTACGCTCTTGTTGGCGGTACTTAATCGTCATGGTGGTGTACAAGCAGGCGATCAGGATGTTTACGTCAATGTCGTTGGCGGTGTTAAGGTCACAGAAACGAGTGCTGATTTGCCCTTGTTGTTAGCGATAGTGTCTAGTTTGCGTAATAAGTCGGTTTCTCCCGACTTGTTAGCTTTTGGTGAAGTGGGGCTGTCGGGCGAGATTCGTCCAGTGCAGAATGGTCAAGAGCGGTTACAAGAAGCGGTTAAACATGGTTTTAGTAAGGCCATTGTGCCGCAAGGCAATGTGCCGAAAACACCGATTGCTGGTTTAGAGGTCGTGGGTGTTGCTAGCGTTGAAGCGGCTTTGAGTGCTTTGTTAACGCTATCGTCATGATAATCGGCCGATTTCTCTGTTAAAATAAGCAAAAAATGGAAAGGATATGACACAGATGATGCCTGCAGAACGCGGTGTTTTTATTAAAACCTATGGTTGTCAGATGAATGAGTATGATTCTGACAAAATGCTCAAACTGCTTGAAAAAACACATAATTATAAATTGGTTGAAGATCCAGAACAGGCAGATTTGGTCATATTGAATACCTGCTCGGTACGTGAAAAAGCACAAGAAAAAGTATTCGATGCTTTGGGTGTTTGGCGTGGCTGGAAAGCGCGTAAACCAGGGCGTGTGATTGGTGTTGGTGGTTGTGTTGCTTCACAAGAAGGTGAGGCAATTCGTGCGCGTGCGCCTTATGTCGATATGATTTTTGGTCCGCAAACCCTGCACCGCTTACCCGCGATGCTCGATGAAGCCATGCAACTTTCAGGTGAAGGTAAAAAGCCAGCCGTTATTGACATTAGTTTTCCCGAAATTGAGAAGTTTGATAACCTGCCTACCCCAGAAGCCAATGGTGTGAGTGCGTTTGTGTCGGTGATGGAAGGTTGCTCTAAATATTGTACTTTCTGCGTCGTGCCTTACACGCGTGGTGAAGAGTTTAGTCGCCCTTTTGATGATGTGATTGCCGAAGTGACGCGTTTAGCCGAGCAGGGTGTGCGTGAAATTAATCTGTTGGGACAGAACGTTAATGCTTACCGTGGTGAAATGGCCGATGGAAGCACGGCTGATTTGGCATTATTACTACACGCCATTGCCCGTATTGAAGGCATTGGTCGTTTGCGCTACACCACCTCTCATCCGATGGAAATGACGCAATCACTAATCGATGCCTATGCACAAATTCCTCAATTGGTCAGCCATTTGCATCTGCCCATTCAGTCGGGTTCTGATCGTATTTTGGCACTGATGAAACGGGGTCACATGGCGATTGAATATAAGTCGATTATTCGTAAAATTCGTGCGATTCGTCCTAACTTATCCTTATCGGGTGATTTTATTGTCGGTTTTCCTGGTGAAACAGATAAGGATTTTGAAGACACGATGAACTTGATTGCGGATTTAACCTATGATCGTTCGTTCAGCTTTATTTACAGTCCACGCCCAGGTACGCCAGCGGCTTTCTTGCCTGATGATGTGCCGATGGACACCAAAAAAGAGCGTTTACAACGCTTGCAAGATCGATTAAATCGACTGACCATGGATGTTTCCGAGTCGATGTTAGGTACGGTTCAGCGCGTACTGATTGAGCGACCAGCGCGTAAGAACCCGAAAGAAATGGCGGGTCGAACTGAAAATAATCGTGTTGTTAATTTAGAAGCCAGTTCGGATTTACTAGGGCAGTTTGTTGATGTGCGTATCACCGAAGCTTTACCCAATTCTTTGCGCGGTGAGTTAGTGGCTACTCCTGAAGCTGAATTCTATGCTGGTCGTCCACGTCAAAAATTCTTTCAGATTTACGCGCTATGAGTGAGTCTTCAACCATTCGTTTTAGCTTGCATCCGCAAGATAATGAAGCTTTGCAAAATTTATGTGGCTGGCATGAAGAACATTTGGCGCAAATTGAAACGCGTTTAGGTGTTTCCATTAATCATCTTGGTTTTGATTTTCAAGTGAGTGGTGAGGCGAGTTTATTAGTGCCGACTCAGCAACTGTTGATTAATCTGTATCAGCAATCGTTTAAGGGGTTAATGGATACGGAACAGGTGCATTTACAGCTAACGGCTATGGCAGCCTTACCTGCTTTGCCACACGTTGAGACGGTGATTGAATCGGCAACGCCATCAAGCGAAAGTGGTTATGCGGTGTTGCGTCCTCATCGTAAGCTAGTTAGGGCTAGAACAGCGAATCAACATACTTATATTCGTAACATGCATCAGTTTGATGTCAATTTTGGTATAGGTCCAGCTGGTACAGGGAAAACCTACATGGCAGTAGCTCGGGCGGTAGAATTACTGGAAAACGAGCAAGTGCGTCGTTTGATTCTCACCCGTCCTGCGGTCGAAGCAGGTGAAAAGCTGGGTTTTTTACCAGGTGATTTAGCGCAAAAGGTCGATCCTTATTTACGTCCCTTATATGATGCACTTTATGAGTTGCTAGGTTTTGAAAAAGTCGAACGCTTGATGGAGCGCCATGTTATTGAGGTTGCTCCTTTGGCGTTTATGCGTGGGCGTACGTTGAACGAAAGTTGTATTATTTTGGACGAAGCGCAAAATACGACCAGTGAACAAATGAAAATGTTTTTAACCCGCGTTGGCTTTGGCTCTAAAGTGATTGTTACGGGAGATATGACGCAGATTGATTTACCGAACAAAGTCGGTTCTGGTTTACGGCAGGCTAGTGAAATTTTACAAGGGGTGGAGGGCATTGGTTTTACCTTCTTCACTTCTAAAGATGTGGTTCGTCATCCATTAGTACAAAGGGTTATTGAAGCTTATGAGCGCTTTGAAACAACAACAGGCACAGCGTCTTAAGCAACGTCGCCTGCGACAAGCACAACGTCTTTCTGTAGCCATTGATTGGCAAACGGCACCCGTAAAAGGTTTGCTGACGCCTTTGGTGCATAAAGCAGTGCGTTTGGCTTGGTTAGGTGAAGGAAAAGCTTCGGTCAATGTATCTTTGGTTGATACCGAAACCAGCCAGTCTTTGAATCATGAGTGGCGCGGTAAAGATAAGCCAACCAATATTCTCTCTTTTCCTTTTGAGCTGCCCGAAGGTTGGGAGGATCGTCAGCAGTTGCTGGGTGATTTAGTGATTTGTGTCCCTGTGGTTTTGCAAGAAGCGCAACAACAGGGTAAAGTTTTGGCTGAGCACATGGCACATTTGTTGGTGCATGGTTTACTCCATTTGCAAGGTTATGATCATGAAAATGAGGAGGATGCTGAGCAAATGGAAGCCTTAGAAACAGCGTTATTAGCGCAGTTGGGTATTCACGATCCTTATACGATTACGGAATAGGAAAGCAAAAAGATGAGCGGTGATGGCACTCGAAAGGGTTCTTGGTTAGACAGTTTGAAACACTGGTTCGATCAAGAACCCAAAGATCGCGACGATTTATTAGATGAGATTAAAGATGCCTTTAATCGACAAATTATCGATGTTGATGCCTGGCGCATGTTGCAAGGTGTCTTGTCCTTGTCGGCAATGCGAGTGCGTGATGTCATGGTGCCACGCGCCCAGATGGTCATGCTCAGCGCAGGTGATTCGATTGCAGATACCTTAAAAGTCATTCTTGAAACGCAACATTCTCGCTATCCCGTGACAGGCGATGATAAAGAGTCATTGGTGGGTTTGCTCATGACCAAAGACTTGCTTATTGCCTATATGCGCGATCAAGTGGGTAAGTTGGAAAATTTATCATCCCTTTATCGTCCCGTTTTTTATGTACCTGAAGGCAAGCGTGCCACTGAATTATTGCGCGAGTTTCAAAGTCGACGTTTGCATATGGCATTGGTGGTTGATGAGTATGGAAGCATCACGGGTTTGGTGACTATCGAAGACATTATTGAAGCCATTGTCGGTGAAATTGATGATGAATATGACGAAGCGGATGTGCATATTTTACAGATGAATGCCAATACCTTTACGGTGAAAGCCGTTTCGAGTGTTGAAGAAGTGAATCGTTTTTTCGATGTTGAGTTAGATACGGAAGTGGCCGATACCATTGGTGGACTACTGGTTGCTCGATTTGGACGAGTGCCACAAACGGGTGAAAGCATGGCCTTGGGCGGATTGCTTTTCAAAGTTATTCGTGCTGATCGTCGTCGTGTGCATTTGTTCAAAGTTAGCCCGTTAGACGAAGAAACCCTCGGTCATGGAGAATAACGTCATTGCCCAATGGGCTGAAAAGCTAGGTTGGTCAACCTATGGGTTAAGACTGGTGCTCGCATTAGTGATAGGCTCGGTTGCCGTGTTAGGCTTCTCGCCCTACGACTTTCCTTTAGCGACCTTAGTGGCTCTGGTGGCGCTTTGGTCACTCTGGTCAACGGCAACTAACTGGCGTCAGGGAGCGGCAGAGGGCATGGCGTTTGGTGTTGGCTTCTTTGGTTATGGTGTGAGCTGGTTGGGCATCAGCTTAGCTATTTATGGCGGAGTCCCCTTCGGTTTTACTTGGTTAGTGGTGTTGCTATTTGTGTTGCTGTTATCGCTTTTTATAGCGATGGTGGGAGCATTCGCCGTTTGGTCACGAAACGGCTTTCCTAAAGCCTTATGGGCGTTATTACTCTTACCGAGCTTTTGGGTAGGGGCTGAATGGCTACGTGTGATGATTTGGGATGGCTTTCCTTGGTTGCTGGTCGGTTATTCACACACAGACACTTGGCTGGCTGGCTGGGCGCCACTAGGAGGAACGCTAGCGGTGAGTTTTTCCGTTAGTGTTTCGGCAGGTTTGTTATGGTTATTATTGCGATCAGTGCAATGGTTTCCTGTCGCTTTAGCCTTTGGCTTATTTTGGAGTTTTTCAGGTTATTTATCGGGTTTGAGCTGGGTTGAAGCTAAGGGCGAAGCAACGCAGGTTGCCTTAGTGCATGGTCAAATTTCAGAAACCATTAAGTGGAACCCTGATGCATTAACGCCCATTATGCGTGCTTATCAGCAAGCAAGTGAGCCTTTTTTGGGTATAGCAAAAGTGATTGTTTGGCCAGAAACCGCGATTCCGACTTTTCTAGATAGCGTGATGCCCGCATTGGGTGAGTTCAGTCAAACTGCCAAGTCCAGTGGTACGCAGATCGTAACAGGGGTTGCTTTACGTGAAGACACCATTGCTGGACGTCAATACTTCAATAGTATCGCCGCCTTAGATGGCAGTTTGCGCTATGACAAGCAACATTTGGTGCCTTTTAGTGAGTATTATCCAGGTTTTGCGGTGTTATCGGCACTCGCCAAACTCATCAATATGCCCATGTCTCAGTTTTCAGCGGGAGAACTGTCAAAAGTGCAACCGTTGAACGATCAGCAGGTAGGTTTTGCCGTTTGTTACGAAGCTGATTTTGGACTAGAAATGGCTATTGTCACACCGACAACAGATTGGTGGTTGGTGGTTAGTGATGATGGTTGGTTCCATCCCAGCGCAATGGCAGGGCAGCATTGGCAGATGACGCGATTGCGTGCACGAGAGTTGGGGCGAGAAATTGTACGTGTAACCAATCAAGGCTATTCGGGTGTTGCACGCGTTAATGGTGAAGGTAATGCAGTGGCGACACCGAATGATGCTTTGGCTGGGCATTTAGTTTCGGTACAGGCTTATACTGGCGAGACGCCCTATGTGCGTTATCGTGATATGCCTTTGTTGATGCTGTTGTCGTTCAGTATTGCCATGGTATTTATGCACTGGAGACGAAGCAAAGGCGTGCAGCATAGAGATTAGTT
>CAYQEZ010000004.1:0-9425 GCA_964416645.1 uncultured Francisella sp.
ACTTAATTACTAACCCCGTTCAGAAATGATCGGGGTTTTTTATTGCCTAAATTTGGCACTTAGTGTTGTTATTGTCTCTTATTTGTTGTTGTTTTGAGGCAGAATAAGCCGTTTTTCGGTTATATTACTCCAATAAAACAAACTAGGATGAAGAAGATGCCGCATAAAAACACAGCACATCAATGGACTTTTGAGCGTATTGGCGGCTTCGATCAAGTGAGCTTGAGCACTGATGCTGACTGGCAACACTTATCTGAGCTAGATACCAAACTTTGGGCTGTGTTGAGTTGCCCGACAAAACAGCTTGATCTTGCGGACAAAACCCTTAAACGCTTAGATAAGGATACCGATGGGCGCATTCGCGTTAATGAGCTAACGCAAGCCATTCAGTTTGTATGTGAAGCGCTCAAACAGCCGAGTTTGTTATCACTTCGTCAAGCTGTGTTGCCCTTGGACGCTTTACGTGCAGATACAGAACTAGGACAAGCCTTAGTTTCACTTGCAGAATTATTGCTCACTTCAGAACCAGATAAATCCATTATTACCTTACCTCAGGTTGAATCAGCCTTGGCGCTTTTTTCACAGCAGGCCTTTAACGGTGATGGTGTGATTACACGCTATGCGATTGATTCTGAAATCTTGCTGTCTGCATTTGAGGATGTGATTCATTGTGTCGGTAGCCGAGAAGACATTAGTGGTAAGCAAGGTATTGATGCGGATTTACTGGATGTGTTTACTGCTGCCATTGAAGATAGGCTGACGTGGATGAGTTCTGCACAACAGCAGGATATTTTGCTGTTTGGTGAGCAAACGCTAGCAGCGATCGGTGTGTTTGAAGCGGTCGAGGCCAAGGTTAAAGATTACTTTGCACGATGTTCCTTAGTGGGGTTTGATGCTCAGTCCGCCGTTGCGTTAAATCCGAGTATTGCTGTTTATGAAACCATGTATGCAGCCAGTTTAACCAATAATATCAGTGATATCCAGTCTTTGCCTTTGGCTCAGGTAACGGCTGATCCCTGTTTGCCGTTGAATAAAGGACTTAATCCTGCCTGGCAATCACCTATGCAGGCCTTTAAACAACAGGTGGTTGAGCCTTTATTGGGTGATATCGACCTTTTAACATTAGAAGATTGGTTGCTGTTGAGTCAGCGTTTGGGTGCAGCGCGTGAATGGTTAGGTAATGAACAAGGCGTCATGGTGGCTTCATTATCTATGGCACGTTTAACGGCTTGGCAACAAAGTGATTGGGCTGTGTCTTTGAGGGCTTTGATTGAACGAGATCTATCGGTGTCACATCAATTAACCGAGCTTGATGATTTGTTGACTTTATTGTTGTTTATGCGCGATTTAGATGTGCTGGTGCAAAATACCATTTCAATGCGCGATTTTTATTCTCCCAATCATAAGGGTATCTTTGAAGCAGGCGAGTTGTTCATTGATGGTCGAAGTATGCGTTTGTCGTTGGTGGTGGACGATATTGCTAAGCATGCAACTATGGCGCATCGTTCGGGGACTTTTTTATTGTACTGTGATTGCGTTAAACGCAATGGCACCGATAAAATGAGTATCGTTTCTGCTGTCACTGCGGGCGATGCGGATCAGTTAATGGTGGGAAGGCATGGCGTCTTTTACGATCAGCAAGGTGAAGAGTGGGATGCGGTGGTGGTACGCATGATTGAAAACCCAATCAGTGTTGCCGAGGCCTTCTGGTCTCCTTACAAGCGTTTGGGTCGCATGATTGCCAGTCAACTGGAAAAATTGGCCAGTGCGCGCGAGAAGGAAGTCGAAGCTAAGTCGGTGGCAGCCATTGAGAAAACCGCTGAAACGGCCAAACCGACAGAGACAAAAGCCACGCCTGCCGCGCCCTTTGATATTGCTAAATTTGCCGGTATTTTTGCAGCGATGGGTTTGGCGATTGGTGCTTTAGGAACTGCGTTGGCGACCATTGTGACAGGCTTTTTATTGTTACCGATTTGGCAGATGCCATTAGTATTTCTGGGCATTCTGCTGTTGATTTCGGGGCCGTCAATGGCCTTGGCTTGGTTCAAATTACGTAAACGTAATGTGGGGCCGATTTTAGATGCGAATGGTTGGGCGGTAAATACTCATGCCAGTATCTCTATTCCCTTTGGGGCGACGCTCACCCGCATGGCACGTTTGCCAGCGGGTGCTAAGCGTTCATTGGTTGATCCTTTTGCGCCTAAATCTCGGGCGGGTTGGTGGTTGTGGTTACTACTGGTATTGCTGGTTGGTCTGGGTGGGTGGCAATGGCAACAGCTTCAGTCGGTAGCAATGACTCATGCAGAAGTTGCCACTGATGCGCCCAAGGCTTCACCTGCTACCAAGACACCTTAAACAGGTTGGCTTTGCATTATCCGCTTTTAGCAAAAGCCATTTGGCAGGAATTGTCCCCGACGCAGCGTTCTACTCTGGAAGCGATTGATGTGCTGAACAGCGTTGATTCGACGCAAAGCTGGCTGTGTCAACAACCAGCTCCGTCAAGACGTGAGTGGTGTTTATGTGTCGCCTTACAACAAGAGTCGGGGCAAGGTCGTCAGGGGCGTGTTTGGCAATCTGGCTTAGGGCAGGTTGCTTTTTCATGGCGCGGTTGGGTGGCGGTCGAGCCAGAATATGTGGGCTTGCTCAGTTTAAATGCAGCTTTAGCGGTGCAAAGTGCATTAATTTCTTTAGGTGTGACTCAGCTTAAGTTAAAATGGCCGAACGATATTTACATCGCTGACCGTAAGTTAGCAGGCATGTTGATAACCATTGTTCAACGCCGTGGTCAGCTGTGCGATGTGGTATTGGGTATCGGGTTAAATCGTTTGTCGGCTCAGTTACCCGATGAGGCGATTGCACTAGAAGGCAATATGGCTAGTTTGCCGAGTGTTGCGCAACTGATTGCCGCTATGAGTCATCAATGGCTGTTGCGATTAGCTGCTTTGAGTTCTGCTCATGGTCGAGCAGAAATTAAGCAAGCATGGTTGGCTTCTGCTCTTTGGTTGGGGCAGCCTGTTAGGGTTTGGCAAGGCAATCAATCGGTTGATGGTGTATGGCTCGATATAAATGACCGAGGCGCGTTGCGTGTGGCAACGAGCGCTGGAGAACAAGTTTTTATGGCGGATGAAGTTAAACTACGTCCGCTGACATGAATTAAGGGTTGACATGAGTAAATTGTTGTTGGACGTGGGTAACACGCGCGTCAAGTGGGCGCGTGTGCGCTCTGGTTTGTATGAGTTTTCCGGTGCCGTTGCCTTACAGGGATTGTCCGTAGAGGCTTTTTTACAGCAAGTTTGGCCTGATGAGGAGAAACCAACGCAAGTGGTGATCTCCTCTGTGAGCGATGGTGAATGGATGCGCTTATTACGTTTTTGTATTGCTAGTAGCTGGTCTTCAACGCTCTTAGAAGTGGTTTCTGAAGCCAAAAAAATAGGATTGAAAAATGGTTACGCCCAACCACAACGTTTGGGTGTTGATCGTTGGTGCGCGTTATTGGGTGCGTGGCAAACTGAATCATCTGCTGTGTGTGTGATTGATGCGGGTACGGCATTAACGATGGATGTGGTCAACAATGGTGGCGAGCACTTGGGTGGTTTAATTGTGCCTGGACTGCGTTTGATGCGTGAGTGTCTGCTGAATCGAACCGCCAAAGTGAATGCACTGTTGACCGAAGATGAGCAAGCAGAAAGTCAACCTAGCATTGATTTCTTAGGAAAAAATACCGCTCAAGCGGTTGCTGGTGGCGCTTTGTGGACGCTAGCGGCAGGTGTTGAGCGCCTGCACAGTCAGGCTTATGATTTGGTTGGTGGTTCGATGCGCTGCATTATTACAGGGGGGGATGCTCAGCAATTATTGCCCTTGCTGTCGGGCGATTGGCAATGGACACCTGATTTGGTGCTACGAGGCTTGCAAGTTTACGCCACGGCTTGATGATGTGCCCATTTTAGAAATCATAATGAGGAAATGCTAATGCGCCATGAAATTGAGTTAAAACGCGTGTTAACGGCGTGGGATTTGTTTTTCATGGGTCTTGGCGCGATTATTGGTACGGGCATTTTTGTCTTAACGGGCATTGCCGCTGCCAATCAAGCAGGTCCTGCGGTGGTGATCTCTTTCATTATTGCGGGACTGGCTGCGGGTTTTGCCGCTTTTGCTTATGCTGAATTAGCTGGCATGTTGGGCGGTAGCGGAAGCGCTTATGGTTATGCTAAAACTGCTTTTGGCAATATGGTTGGCTGGCTGATTGGCTGGGTACTGATTCTTGAATATGGTGTGGCGGTTGCCGCGGTTTCGACGGGTTGGTCGGGCTATTTTAATAATGGGTTGCAAGCGATAGGGTTAGGGTTGCCTATTGAGTTGGTTACGCCGCCTGCCAGCGGGGGATGGATTAATTTACCTGCATTGTTGATTATTTTGACTTTGATGGGTTTGCTGCTGGTAGGAGCCAAAGAAGGCGCACGCTTAAATGCCGTCATGGTGTTTGTTAAGTTGCTTACCATTGCTGTTTTCTTAATCGTTGGTGTAGGGTTTGTGAATCCCGATAATTGGTCACCTTTTGCGCCTTTTGGTTGGTTTGGTGAAGGGGTTGATGGTAAGCCAGTGGGTATTTTAGCGGCCGCTTCTTTAGTCTTTTTTGCTTATGTTGGCTTTGATGCCGTTTCGACCGCTACCGAAGAAGCGAAAGATCCACAACGTGATGTGCCGAAAGGCTTATTATGGGCGTTAGCCGCTTGTAGCCTCATTTATATTGCCGTGGCGAGTGTGTTGACTGGCATGGTGCCTTTTACTGAGCTGAATGTGCCTTCGCCTGTGGCTCATGCTTTGCAGTTGGTGGGCTTAAATTGGGCATCGGCATTGGTTGCGACAGGTGCGATTGCAGGGCTGACCACCGTTATGTTGGTGCTTTATTATGGTTTGACACGTATTATTTATGCGATGTCTCGTGATGGTCATTTGCCGTTAAGCTTATCTGTGGTGTCTCAGCGTTATCAGACGCCGAGTGTTGCTATTGTGATTTCGGGTGTGTTGATGGCGTTGATGGCTGGCTTTATGCCTTTGTCTTCATTAGCAGAGTTGGTCAATGCGGGTACACTCTCTGCCTTTGTGTTAGTCTGTTTGGCTATTGTAGTGCTGCGTCGTTCACAACCCGATCGTCATCGTCCGTTCGTTATTCCGGGTGGTGCTACCATTCCGTTATTAGGCATTATCTTTTGTGGTGGGCTAATGGCTTTCTTACCGGCAGAAACTTGGTGGCGTTTTGGCATGTGGGTGTTGCTTGGTGCCTTTATTTTTGCGGTTTATGCGCGTAAATTAAAGATGGAATAATGGCATTTTTTCAGTGATTGATTCGATTAATGTTGTTTGACCCAAGAGGGCTGATATCGCGATTGCCCGTTCAGGTAACTGACTACCAAGCGGTGGTTTCTCTTTTTGATGATGCCACACATAGCGTGTATCAACTATCTACAACGCAGGGGGCTTTTGCGCTCAAAGTGTTGCGAGAAAAACAAACGCCTTTCTGGCGTGGTATGGATGCACTGTTTGATGTGAAGCTGGCGCAACAGGTGACGCGTTCGACTGAGCATTATGCCTGTGCCGCTGATTATTTTAGTGTGACTGTTCCGTCTTTGCTCTCTTCTCAAACGGCTCTAGCATCTTCACCTGCTTACTTATTAACGGCGTGGTTAATAGGAGAGGCAATTCATCCTGATCAGATTCCCCAAACCTTAATTGAAAGCCTTGCCGTTGCTGATGCACAAAGACATCAAAAAAATCGTTCTACTTGGGGTAATGCGATTGAGCCAAGCTACACACCTGCGGATTGGCAACGCAGAGTAGCTTCACTTTTGCCACAATTAACACCTGAAGCATTAGACGAGCTATTGAACACTGACGGTTTTGTACCGATGATTATGGATATGCGCTGGGATCAGTGTCTGCAACAAGCGGGGCGATTAAGTGCCTTAGTGGATATTGATGCCTTGGTCTTTGCCCCTAAAGCGCTAGAATTGGTGTTAATGGAATATTGGTTAACGCCCGCACAATTGGTCATTTGGTGTCGAGTTTATGTAAGTATGGGTGGCGACTTGCCAAGTTTAGCAAAAGTGAGAAAGACTTACCGCCAGTTGCTTTGGTCTTGGCATATTATGGGGCGTGTGAGTGAGGCTGAGTGGATGGCGTGGCCTGAGTTTTTTGCTTGAGGTAGAGTTGATTCCAATACCAGTAGCCATAAAGCGCAATACCCGTATAAACCAGATACAAAACCGCCATCGGGATGTGATGGGTTTGCCAAAACAGCCATGCGGTGGTCAAATCGATAACGACCCAGTAGAGCCAGTTTTCAATGCGTTGTTTGACCACCATCCAAGTGACGATAAAAGCAAAAACGGTAGTGGCGCTGTCTAACCAAGGGGATTGAGACAGTTGTTCACTGGTTAAGATAAAAGCCACCATAACGGTGAGCGCCGTGCCTAAGCCCATCACCAATAAGTGATCGTCAATGCTCATGCGTTGAATATTTGAATGCTCAGTGGCGCTATTCTGTTGCCATTGATACCAGCCCAAACCTGCCATCACAATATAACCTAAATGTAGCAGCGCTTGCATCGGTAGTTGGTCTTGCCAGAGCAATACTCCGTAAATCGCTGCTCCTGTGCCCGAAGCCAACCAAGCACAAATATTGTGTCTTGCCATCAGGATCACATAAGCCAGACCCAATAAAGACGCTAGAACTTCCAGTTCGAAGTGATAATCAGCAATCACAGTTATTCGGCGTTCGGTCGAGACCGACCACTTTAAGCACAAACACGCTGTAAGGGAGTTGGTTAAAGGTACGTTCCATCTCTGTTTCAAGCAAGCTCATAATGGTTTTGTATTCACCAAAGATTTGGGTGCTGAGTGTATTTTTGGCTACGCTAACACCTTCAATCCCTTCGATGCGGGCAATAAAGTCACACACCAATTCAACGTATTCATCGGCCAGCGGGTAGAGGCTAATATCGACAGAAATATGCATTCAGTTGTCCTCTTAGAAATAGAAACGGGTGGTTAGCCCAAATTGTTGACGATCGCCAAGGCGAAGGTAGGTCTGTGATGTGTAGCTGGGGTCATTGCCGAAGTAATACCCACGTGTGGCATATTTTTCATCGGTGATATTACGTCCCCATAAGAAAATTTCCCAATCTTTCGCTTGATAACCAATGCGGGCATTAGTTAGGGTGTAGGCATCGGATTTGATATTGTGAACATTATCGAAGTAGAAGCTATCAACCGCATTCATATCGACACGAGCAAAATAACCTTGAGCGGTACGATACTGGGTGCCCAGTGTTGCTTGATAGCTGGGAGCATGTGCTTGTTGGCGACCTGAAATGCTAAAAGCACTATTCAACGGAGTTCCTGAAACATCGGTCATCAGCAGACCTGCGCTTCCGAAGACTTGCCAACGAGCTAGCGGTTGCCAGTTAAATTCACCTTCTAAGCCGTAGTTACTGGCTTTGCTGAAGTTTTCTGTGTAAAAGACATAATTGGCGCCTAGAGCGGGATCATAACTGTAGCCATCAAATTGTGGATTTTGACGATCAGTGTAAAAAGCACTGATTTTGGTTTTAAGTTGTTGTGCTTTTAAATGTGATTTTAAACCGATTTCATAGTTAATGGCGGTTTCTGATGCGTAACGCAAATACTTAGGATCTGAACCTGCGGGCAGTCCTGGATTGTAGCCAGATGCTTTGTAGCCACGGGACACCCCAACATAGGCATTGTGTGCGGGACTCAGTTGTTCACTCAGGCTTAGATTCGCGCCCCACAGAGTTTCAGAAGGCTTGAAGTTGTCCAGTCCATTAGAACTATTAAAGTTAGCTTCATGCTGTTCGATACGTAATCCTGCTGATAACTTGGTTGTTTTAGAAAGGGCGTGATCGAGCTGTCCAAAGCTTGCTAGTTTGGAAAGGGTGTAATCAGTTTGTGCCAGACTGTTAGCAAAGTAGCCTGCGGCACTATCAGTGAATTGATTGAGGTTAGTGTTTTTCTCGTCTAACTTAGAACCATAGAAACCAACTAGCCAGTCTGTGCTATGGTTAAATAAGCGACTGCTGGGTGTAGAGATGAAGCGCAGCTCTTGGCTTAGGTTGACTCGTTTTTTATCGTTTTGATAAAAGCCACTGAAGGTGGTGGGGTAGTAACCCTGATAAACCCAATCTTGATCGTAGCTGTAACGCATATCACTATTGGCTAGGGTGGTGGTGCTGACCAAGGTAAAGTTTGGGTTGCCTTTGTGCGTGACTTTTACCGCGCCCGCATTACTGAGTTGCGTGTCTTTGCCAGGCTGGTCGGACAGGGTAATGAAGCTGTTATTGAGTGAAAAAGCGTCGTAACCGTTATTGTAGTCTGCATGTAATAAACTAACGTCGACTGTTGTAACCGCGCTGGGGAAGAAACGCAATTTGCCGCGAATATTTAACTCATCTCGACCATTAGTGTCACTGCGTCCTAAAAAGGCGTTGTTACGAAAACCATCGCTGGTGTGCTTAAACACCGAAAAGCGATATTGTGGACTATTCGCTTGTTTATTAAACGCACCACTGGAAACCAAGCCCAGCTCGCGTAAGCTATCTCCACCCGCGCTGGCTTCAATCATTTGTTCGTTTTCAGCGGTAGGGTCGTTGGTTTGGATGTTAATGAGTCCCGCTAAGGCGCTAGCACCATAGCGCGTGCTTTGTGGACCACGTAAGACTTCGACTTGTTTGACGTCGAATAAATTACCGACCATACCAATGCCACTAAAGTCGATACCATCCACAGCGAAGCCAACGCTGGCATTGGGTGCGCCTGTGTATTCATCACGTTCACCCATGCCTCGAATTTGGATATGACGTGGGCGCGAGCTTTGACCAGAATAATTGACGTTGGGCGTCTGCAATAGTATGTCGCCAAAATGGGTCGCGCCCTGATCTTGCAGTTGCTGTTGTGTTTGAATGCTGGTACTGGCGGCTAAGTCTTGATCTTTTTCTTGGCGTAAGTCGGCAGAAACAGTGATGGGGGCGAGTGTGGTGGCATTAGCGAATGCAGGCAGTGCACCCAGTGTGAGTAGCGTTGCGATGGAAACAGAGTTCAAAGGCTTCACGGCAAGTTCCTTAAAAGGTCGAGCGCAGTGAAAGGCGGTTACGAGAGATGAATGGATTAACTCATGCGATATGCCCTTTCCTACGCCAGTATTAACTGGATCAGGTTCAGAGGGTTGTTTGCACCAGCAAACTCTCAGGCGTTGTCGCCACCCCTAGGTCTGTAAATTGCCCATATAATAGCTTTTTAAGGCGTTTTTTTCAATAAAAATCAGTGGTTTCTGTTGATGATCCTAGTTTTAGGCGTTGCCAAATCATCTCCGTCTTTGTTATGATGTGAAAAAACTTGTCGGGGTGCTGGTG
>CAYQEZ010000004.1:9525-60450 GCA_964416645.1 uncultured Francisella sp.
GCCAAATCATCTCCGTCTTTGTTATGATGTGAAAAAACTTGTCGGGGTGCTGGTGCTGAGACCGTGAAAACGGAACCCGTGAACCTGATGCGGATAATGCCGTCGAAGGAAAGCAAGTTAGTAAAATTGTTGATTATTTCTCTTAATGTGTTCACCAGCACCCTCAAACCGCATTTATTGTTGAGGGCTTCGCATCATGGCACGTAACCAATTAACCGTTGATTTAACCGATTTAGCCAATAAAATCACCACCGCTCCATTTCCGAATTCGAAAAAAATCTACATCGAAGGTTCGCGTGCGGATATTCGTGTGCCGTTTCGTGAAATTGCGCAAACCGATACCCTCGTTATCAATAAAGATGAGACGCAAGCAACGCCCAATCCACCGATTCGTGTCTATGACACATCTGGTCCGTTTACGGATGCCGATTATGCAGTCAATGTACGAAAAGGCTTGCCACGTTTGCGTGAGCAATGGATTGAGGAGCGTGGCGATACCGAGTTGTTGACGGGCTTAAGCAGTGACTATGGTAATGCGCGTGCTAATGATGAGAAACTGCGTGCCATTCAGTTTGAAGGCAAACATTTGCCGCGTAAGGCGAAAGCAGGCATGAATGTGTCGCAAATGCACTATGCCAAAAAAGGCATCATCACACCTGAAATGGAATATGTTGCCATTCGTGAAAACCTATTACGTGCGCAATTGGCGGAATTTATGGCGCAACAGCGTGCGCAGCACAAGGGGCACGCTTTTGGTGCAACCATGTTAGCGGAAATCACGCCTGAGTTTGTGCGTGATGAAATCGCGCGTGGTCGTGCCATTATTCCAAACAATATCAACCATCCCGAATCTGAGCCGATGATTATTGGTCGTAACTTTTTGGTAAAAATCAATTCGAATATCGGTAATTCGGCAATCACGTCAAGCATTGAAGAAGAAGTTGAAAAGCTAGTTTGGTCGATTCGTTGGGGCGGTGATACGGTGATGGATTTATCGACAGGCAATAACATTCACGAAACACGCGAGTGGATTGTGCGCAATTCGCCTGTGCCGATTGGTACGGTGCCGATTTACCAAGCCTTAGAAAAAGTGAATGGCATTGTCGAAGACCTGAACTGGGAAGTGTTCCGCGATACCTTGATTGAACAAGCCGAGCAGGGAGTGGATTATTTCACCATTCATGCGGGCGTGCGTTTGCCGTTTATTCCTTACACCGCTGATCGTGTTACAGGCATTGTGTCGCGTGGTGGGTCAATCATGGCGAAATGGTGTTTGGCGCATCATCAAGAAAACTTCTTGTACACCCATTTTGAAGAAATTTGTGACATCATGAAAGCCTATGATGTCGCTTTTAGTTTGGGCGATGGCTTGCGTCCTGGTTCGATTGCCGATGCCAACGATCGCGCCCAATTCGCAGAATTAGAAACGCTAGGCGAGTTGACGCAAATTGCGTGGAAGCACGATGTGCAGGTGATGATTGAAGGACCTGGGCATGTGCCGATGCAAATGATTAAAGAAAATATGGACAAACAGTTAGCCGATTGTTTTGAAGCGCCTTTCTACACGCTGGGTCCCTTGACGACCGATGTGGCACCTGGTTATGACCACATTACCTCGGCGATTGGTGCGGCACAAATTGGTTGGTATGGTACGGCAATGCTCTGCTATGTGACACCCAAAGAGCATTTGGGCTTGCCCGATAAGCACGATGTGAAGACAGGGATTATTACTTATAAAATCGCTGCTCATGCTGCTGATTTAGCAAAAGGCTTCCCAGGGGCGCAATTGCGAGACGATGCTTTAAGTAAATCGCGTTTTGAATTCCGCTGGGAAGATCAGTTCAATTTGGGCTTTGACCCTGAAACAGCCAAGGCGTATCACGATGCTACCTTGCCACGTGAGTCGGCGAAAATTGCCCATTTCTGCTCAATGTGTGGTCCTAAATTCTGCTCGATGAAAATTTCACAAGAAGTGCGTGATTTTGCTCAAGCGCAAACCAATGCGCCTTTGCCTGCAGGTAATGTCATTCAGTTATTGGATGTCGAAGCGGAAATGAAAGCGAAAGCGGCGGAGTTTAAGGCGGCTGGCGCTGAAATTTACTCCTAAACCTATTACGTCTCTATCTTGCGTTGTTGCCGCGTTTCTCGCGCTGCGTTGTGTACTGATGTACACGCCTTGCGCCTAGCAATTTTAGAGACTCATGACGGTTTAGTAAGGTGTAAATTTCACGAGGAGTTTTATGAAAGTGGGGATTGCTGGCGCGGGGTTGGTCGGACGCTTGTTGGCGTGGCGACTGGCACGCGCGGGTCATGCGGTGTCGCTCTTCGATGTCGATAACAAAGCAGGTGAGCAAGCGGCAGGCACAACCGCAGCGGCGATGATTTCGCCTTTTGCGGAATTGGCGGTGAGCGAACCTGAAGTTTTTCGTTTGGGCATGATTTCCTTGCACACTTACCCGCAGTGGATCAGTGAGCTGGAAGCCGATTCAGGCTTTACGGTGATGTATCGTCAGCTGGGCAGTTTGGCGGTGGCGCACACGCCCGATGTTAGCAGTTTGCGTCATTTTCAAGACTTGCTATTACATCGTTTGCCTGCTGAGCAGGCGCAAGCGATGAAGGTGTTGTCGGGGGCGGAAATTGATGCGTTTGAACCTGCGTTAGCGGGTAGGTTTCGTCATGGTGTGTTTTTAGCGGAAGAAGCGCAAGTCGATAATGCCGATATGTTTATCGCTTTAGCTGCTGCACTCAATAAACTGGGTGTGGTCTGGCATGAGCAAATGCCCGTGTTGTCTTTACAGGAAAAACGTCTACAAACGGAACAGGGTTGGCAGGCATTTGATGTCGTAGTTGATGCGCGTGGTGTCGGTGCTAAAGACAGGGTTTCGGTGCGCGGTGTGCGTGGTGAAGTATTGACGGTCAATGCGCCTGAAGTGACTTTGCAACGCCCCGTGCGCTTAATGCATCCGCGTTATATGCTCTATGTGGTCCCACGAGCGAATCATCGGTTTATTATCGGTGCAACAGAGTTAGAATCGGAAGACAAAAGTCCAGTCACGGTGCGTTCAGCGTTAGAGTTGCTCAGTGCGCTCTATAGTCTGCATTCTGGGTTTGCCGAGGCGAATGTTGTGAAATGGTCTGTCAATTTGCGCCCAGCCTTGCCCGATAATTTGCCGTTTGTCGGTTGGAAAGAGGGCGTGTTGACCATTAACGGGCTGTATCGACATGGGTATTTGCTCGCGCCAGCCTGCGTGTTGCAGGGGTTGAATTTGATTAAAGGAGTCTGAAATGACTTGTACGCAATGCGCCGCCATTGTGGTGTCGTTTAATGGTGAAAGTTTTGCCATTCATCAAGGCATGATGCTGAATGATTTTTTGCAAGGTCGTGGCTATGCGCCCGATCAGCGTATGGCTTGTGCCATTAATACGCAGTTTGTGCCCAAGGGGCAGTATGCAACCACTGAGTTGAATAATGGCGACCGAATTGATGTGGTTGCACCAGTTCAAGGCGGCTAATAAAAATTCAATTAAGAAGCGCTAACTGCGTTAAAAACCCTCTTAAAAAAAGCAGCTACTTCAGTAGCTTTGCTTTTTATTGCTTCGGGATTTCGCCTTGTTATCATCTCCTTACTTGAGATTTTTATGCTTAACATAGATAGGAACAGATATGTCGTTTACATTGGCTGGCGTTGAGTTAAATAGTCGTTTTTTTATTGGCTCTGCTTTGTATCCTTCACCGCAGCACCTGCAAGATTCGGTGAAAGCGAGCGGGGCAGATGTGATTACCGTGGGCTTGCGTCGGCTCAATCCACAAGCGGGTGGGGGCAATGCCTATTGGTCGATGATTCAAGATACGGGCTGTCAGTTATTACCGAATACGGCGGGTTGCTACACCGCCGAAGAAGCCATTGCCACAGCGCAGATGGCGCGGGAAATTTTCGCTACCGATTGGATTAAGCTGGAAACCTTGGGCGATGATTACAACCTACAACCGCATCCTTTTGAGTTGCTGAAAGCGGCTGAAGTCTTGGTGAAAGACGGTTTTAAGGTATTTGCTTACACCACCGATGATTTGGTATTGGCAATGAAACTTTACGATTTAGGTGTGACGGCAATTATGCCGTGGGCTGCACCCATTGGCACGGCTTTGGGGCCGATTAACCTCTATGCACTAGAAGCGATTCGCAAACGCTTACCCGATGCATTTTTAGTGGTCGATGCGGGCTTGGGTCTACCAAGCCATGCCGCGAAGGTAATGGAGTTGGGTTACGATGCTTGTTTGCTCAATTCAGCCGTTGCGCAAGCCGCCGATCCTGTCAAAATGGCGAAGGCTTTCGCAGGCGCAATTGAAGCAGGGCGTTTGTGTTATGAAGCAGGTCCTATTCCTGCCCGCCCGATGGCACAAGCCTCGACACCAACACTGGGAACGCCGTTTTGGCATCAGGGATGATGACAAAAAGCATACTTGTGTTATGATCGCTTTATGAAATCTATTAACTGGAATGCAGATAAAAATCAACTGTTGGTGAAGGAAAGAGGCATATCGTTTGAAGATGTGCTCTTTGCGTTGCAGACAGGGAGATTGCATGATGATTTAAAGCATCCTAATCAGTCTCAGTATCCTCATCAACGCATGCTCGTGGTGGAAGTTGATGAATATGCCTATTTGGTGCCTTATGTTGAACATGATGATGAGTTGTTTTTAAAAACCATCATTCCTAGTCGAAAGGCGACCAAACAGTATTTGAAGGAGAAGCGATGAATACTGAAAAATACGACACCGAAGAGTCGAAGCTTTTACAATCTTATGAGTCAGATGAATGGGTTTCTGACTTGTCAAACGAACGACGGGCGCAATTATCTGCTTTTTCGGAGTATGCGATAAAAAAAGATAAACGGATTAACATCCGTATCTCTAATAGGGATTTAGAAGCCTTGCAACGAAGAGCGTTGAACGAGGGTATGCCTTATCAAACGCTTATTGCCAGCGTATTGCATAAGTTTGTATCGGGACGTTTAATGGATGTGTCGCCGCATTAATTCAATTCAGTTTTGAAAGTCGGCGTTTCTCTCCCGTTTTTTGGATTAGCGGATTGTTCGGAATTTTAGAAAACAGAATTAACCCATAGCAAGGAACCTCATGGAATTACCCAAGTTTAATGAAACATTTCAGCCGATCTTAACGATTCTGCGTGATGGAAAAACATATAAACGACGTGAGCTAATGCGGTTGGTTGAGGAAAGTGCCTATGCAAACCTGCCGCAAGAACTGTTAAATCAAACGATTTCGACAGGTGAGCGCACTATCGCTAATCGTATTGGCTGGGGGATAGTTTACTTAAAACGTGATGGTTATTTATGTCAACCACAGCGTGGGTTGGTACAAATAACTGAAAAAGGTCAAACTAGCCAAGATGATATATTGGTAAAGTATGGTAAAAAAGCGGTTAGTGATAGCGAATATCGTACAGAAAAAGAAATGTCTCGTTTTGTGTCGTTAGAAGATAGTCCACAAGATTTAATTGATGCAGGTTTTGACCAAATAGAACGTGCGGTGAAAAGCGAATTACTGTCAAAGCTAAAAGAAGTTGATCCCTATGCTTTTGAAAAAATCATTCTCATTTTATTAAAGAAAATGGGTTATGGCGATTTTATCGAAACGGCTAAATCGGGTGATGGTGGCATTGATGGCATTATTAATGAAGATCAGCTAGGGTTGGAAAAAATTTACATTCAAGCCAAACGCTATGCCGAGAATAAAGTGAGAGAAACGGATATTCGCAATTTTATTGGTGCAATGAGTGGCGATACCCGCAAAGGTATTTTTGTCACGACCTCCACTTTTGATGAGAAAGCGAAAACCAAAGTAAGAGATGCTCATCACACCATTATTTTGATTGATGGTTCAAAATTGGTTGATTTAATGCACAAATACAATGTCGGTGTGCAAACCAAAAGTGTCTATGAAGTCAAAGCTGTCGATAACGATTTCTTTGATGCTGAAGACATTTGATGCGACCAAAAAAGTCCCTCCTCACCATCGCGGGTCACGACCCTTCTAGCGGTGCGGGAGTTTCTGCCGATATGTCAGCTGCTCAGGCTTTGGGTGTGCCTTGTTGTAGTGCCATTACCGCGCTGACCATTCAAAACTCGCAAGGGGTTGCGGCGGTGCATCCTGTTCAACCTCAAATCTTGCAGGCACAAGTCGAAGCCATTTTGTCCGACATGCCGATTACGGCCATTAAAATTGGCATGATTGGTAGTCGTGCCATGATATCGTGTTTGGTCAACTTGCTTGCTGATGTGAAGGTGCCGATTGTATTAGATACGGTGTTTAAGGCGAGTATTGGTGAACACCTATTGGAAACAGGGGCGCGTCAATTATTCAACACGCGATTATTGCCGCTGGCAATGCTCATTACACCGAATATTCCCGAAGCAGAACAGCTAACAGGGTTGGCTATTCGCAGCCGAGCCGATCAGTTCAGTGCCGCACAAGCCTTGTTGAGCATGGGCGCGAAATCCGTCTTGCTTAAAGGTGGTCATTTTGAGGATGCGTTAGCAGCAGATTTACTACTCGAACGCGGTAAAGCGCCCGTTTGGTTGATTGCACCGACAATTGATTCATGTCACAGTCATGGTTCGGGGTGCGTCTTGGCCAGTAGTATTGCGGCTGGGCTAGTACAGGGATTATCGTTGACGGCAGCTGTGGTGCAAGCCAAGGCTAGGGTTCACGGCGGTATTATTCATAGTCAAAAACTGGGGCAAGGCGTAGGGGCGGTGGCGACTTTTGGCTGGCAACCCAGCTCGGCACATTTTCCTTGGTTAGTGAAAGGTGAAGTGCTACAGTCGTTACCAGCTGCTTTTCCTACGATGAAAGATTCGATGGGCATTTACCCGATTGTGTCTAAGGCAGTTGAGTTAATGCTTTTATTGCAGGCAGGTTGTCGAACCTTGCAATTACGTGTGAAATCAGACGATGCAGGTTTTATTCAACAGCAGATTGAGCAAGCCGTCGCGCTTTGCCAAGACTATGAGGGGTGTCAACTGTTTATTAACGATCACTGGAAACTGGCGGTTGAGGCTGGCGCTTTTGGTGTGCATTTAGGACAAGAGGATTGGCAAGCACTTGCCGATTCTGATAAAGCTTTTTTGCGACATAGTGGTCTGCGTTTAGGGTTAAGTACACATAACCTAGCTGAAATGGCATTGGCACATGCGGCGCGTCCGAGTTATGTGGCGATAGGCCCGTTATTTGGTACGACCAGTAAGCAAATTGACCATCCAGCGGTGGGTTTAGAAAACCTTCGTGCTTGGGTGCAATGGTTATCGCCTGCTTATCCTGTGGTGACCATTGGTGGTATTGAGTTGAACAATATTGCAGCGGTTAAGGCGTGCGGAGTTGATGGCGTTGCATTGATTGGTGCGGTAAAAGCCGATACCGACCAGAGTGTAATTGCTAAAGCGCAAGCTCTGTTGTCCGCTTGGCAAGCATCTTAAGCTGGCGCGGTTAAGGTTTCTAATTCGTTCAAATAAGCTAAGGCTTGTGCGCGATTTTCTCCGCACATACTCACGCTGGGTTGCAGACTGCCGCAGACGCTGGGGCGTTCGGGAAGGCCGAAGAGTTCGCACAAATAGTCAGCGGTTAAATGGGCGCAAGCGACACCAGCGGGTTTGCCTTGCGGCATTTTGGGTAGTGGTGTTGAAATCGACGGCGCGATGCAACAAGCAGCACAACCACTACGACACTGCACGGGGTTGCTCCAAAGCATTGAGCGCGTTGGCTAAGATATGCTGTTGATGCTGAGCAAGCCAATCTTGCCCCGCCAGTGCACCAGCATCTCTAAGCACCTTATGGGCTAGGTAATGTTGAATCTGCGCCATTAGGTCATCGAATTGATTGACTTGAATTAAAGTACCCAGTGGTACTAGCTGATTCACTTCTTCTGCAAAGTCGCGCATGTCTGGTCCTGATAATACCAGTTTTGCCAATCGAATCGCTTCGAGTGGATTTTGTCCGCCTTTAGGCGCAAAGCTGCCGCCCATCACCACCAGTTCGGCGTAAGCCATCCAAGCAGTCAACTCGCCAAAGGTATCGGCGAGTAATATGCCCTGCGTGTGTTCTGAGTTTTGGCTGCGTTGGCTAAAAGGAATATCCGCTTGTGTGAATTGTTTAACAATATTCAACGCACGCTTGGGATGACGCGGCACAATAACGAGTGTTGGCAGTTTGTTATAGGCTTGCCAGCGTTTAGCAAGCTCAAGCTCTTCAGGATCATGGCTAGAGGCCAAGAGTACATAAGGACGCTTCAACAGTTGTGGCAAGTTATCTGGCGCTTTATCACACCATTTCAAATTGCCAATGACCTGAATGTGTTCTCCATTAATACCCAATTGATGAAAGTCTCGTTCGTCTTGGTCGTTACGGCAGAGGATTTGACTGACTTGCTGACTCAGTAGCTCGACCAATAGCAGGCGCCACCAATGCGGTGCTGAAAGGGTTTTATGGGTGATGCGGGCGTTAATCAGACGGATGGTTAGACCTTGTTGATGCGCTAATTGAATGAGGTTTGGCCAGAACTCAGTCTCGACTAAGGTCAGATTAGGGCAGTCTAGTGATGCTAAAAAGCGTTGCATCGTCCAGCGCCAATCCAATGGTAGTAACCTCAGTTGAATGTGATGAAGCTGTTCAAAGCGACGCTGTGCCTGTTCCAGTCCTGTCGGTGTAAAGGTGGTGACGAGTAAAGATTTACCCTGTTGCTCCATTGCATGCACCAGAGGGGTAATCGCATTCACTTCACCAACTGATGCACAGTGAAACCAATGATCGGCTTTAATTGCTGCGCTTTGTCCTAAGCGAGCGCGCAAGAGAGACCAACTTCTATGCTGCCACGCTTCCTTAAACAGCCATGCGAATACGACGGGGCTGAGTAACCATAACAAAAGTTGGTAACGCTTGATCACGCTAAGGAACAACATGAAAAAGTCGTTTTTGAGGTGTCAGTGAGCTTGGTCATCTTTACAGCCTGTATAAAAGGGTCGGATTGGTTATAGGATTATAAGTGAATGTCTGAAAAATACAAAAGGAGTGATAGCTGACAGCTTCCTATCATGCGGAGTTTTCCAAATGGTGTGAAATAAGCTCATACGTGTTAGATCACCCCTAAAGTGCAACAAAATATTCTATAATGAAGCATTGCCAGTTTTAATTATTAAGGATTTTGTTATGCCTCAATATCGTTCTCGTACATCCACTCATGGTCGTAATATGGCAGGCGCGCGCGCGCTGTGGCGTGCAACAGGTATGGGCGAACAAGATTTTGGCAAACCCATCATTGCCATTGCTAACTCATTCACGCAATTTGTGCCAGGTCATGTTCACTTAAAAGACTTAGGTCAGTTAGTGGCGCGCGAAATAGAAGCAGCTGGTGGTGTGGCTAAAGAGTTTAATACCATTGCCGTTGATGATGGTATTGCGATGGGTCATGACGGTATGTTGTATTCGCTACCCAGTCGTGAAATCATTGCCGACAGTGTTGAATATATGGTGAATGCCCATTGTGCCGATGCACTGATTTGTATTTCTAACTGCGACAAAATCACCCCAGGCATGTTAATGGCGTCGCTGCGCTTGAACATTCCCACTATCTTCGTTTCTGGTGGCCCTATGGAAGCGGGTAAAGTGGTGCTGGGCGGTAAAAAAATCAGTCTCGATTTAGTTGATGCCATGGTAGCAGCAGCCGACAGCAAAAAAACCGATGAAGAAGTCGATGCCATTGAGCGTTCGGCTTGCCCAACTTGTGGTTCTTGTTCTGGGATGTTTACCGCTAATTCGATGAACTGCTTAGCGGAAGCTTTGGGTATGGCTTTGCCAGGTAATGGTTCTACTTTGGCGACGCATAGTGATCGTAAAGGCTTGTTTTTAGAAGCGGGTCGCCGTATTGTCGAGCTGGCACGTCGTTACTATGAGCAAAATGATGAGACAGTATTGCCACGCAGCATTGCCACTTTCGATGCCTTTGAAAATGCCATTGCGCTGGATGTGGCAATGGGTGGGTCAACCAACACCGTGTTGCATTTATTGGCTGCCGCGCATGAAGCTAAGGTTGAATTTACTATGGCTGATATTGACCGAATGAGTCGCAAAGTACCTTGCTTGTCGAAAGTAGCGCCTAATCACCCTGACTATCACATGGAAGATGTACATCGCGCTGGTGGCATTATGCGTATTCTTGCTGAGTTAAATCGCGGCGCTTTATTACATACTCATTGCCATACCGTTCATGCTCCGACTATGGGTGATGCCTTGGCGCGTTGGGATATTCGTGCAAATGTTACGGATGAAGTCAAAACCTTCTTCAAAGCGGCACCAGGGGGTATTCGTACCACCGAAGCTTTTAGTCAGTCAGCGCGTTGGCAAACCCTAGACGATGATCATGAAAAAGGCTGTATCCGTTCTGTAGATCATGCTTACACGCAAGATGGTGGTTTAGCCGTTTTATTTGGTAATTTAGCGCAACATGGTTGCATTGTTAAAACGGCAGGTGTCGATGAGAGTATGTATGAATTAGAGCAACTGCGTTATACCACCAGTGTACCAACCTCTGTATTGCGAGTTTTCCAAGGTCCAGCACGAATTTATGAAAGCCAGGATGCCGCCGTGAAGGGTATTTTGGCAGATGAGGTGCAAAAAGGTGACGTTGTCATTATTCGTTACGAAGGACCAAAAGGAGGGCCTGGTATGCAAGAGATGCTTTACCCTACTTCTTATCTCAAGTCTAAAGGATTGGGAAAATACTGTGCTCTGCTTACTGACGGTCGCTTTTCTGGCGGTACATCTGGCTTGTCGATTGGTCACGTTTCCCCTGAAGCAGCTGAAGGCGGTAATATTGGCTTGGTGCAAAATGGTGACATTATCACCATCGATATTCCCAATCGTACCATTAACGTTGAGCTGACTGATGCTGAATTACATGCGCGTCGAAAAGCAATGGAAGCAAAAGGCGTTCATGCATGGCAGCCAGCTGCACCACGTGAACGCGCTGTATCGCCAGCATTACGCGCTTATGCGGCGATGACAACCAGTGCAGCTTTTGGTGCGGTAAGGGATGTGTCGCAAATCGAAGGTCGTAAGAAAGGTTAAAAAACATGCAATTACATCAGTTTTCGGTTTCTGGGTTTGCTTACATGTTAACTCAAGCTCAACGAGAGTCACTATTGAAGCTGTTAGTGAATATGGCTGCGGTCGATCATGATATTTCGGTCGAAGAAGAGCAGTTTTTAATTGAGTGGGCAACAGAATGGCAGTTATCTTTGGACTTAACACCTGAACAAGCTGATAATGATGCGGTATTGCTGTCAGCATTCGATAGCTTTGCAACTAAGATTATTGCGTTGCAAGAAATGGTTAAATTGAGTTACCAGGATGGGCACTTTGGTGATGAAGAACGCGAAAAAGTTCAGTTGTTTTCGATCAGGCTGGGTATTCAGAATGCCAGTGTGGTTAATGAAATTAACCGTTGGGTACGTCGTTGGTATGATTGGCATTTTGAAGGCGAACAGATGCTAGAAGCGGATACTTGGATGAATTTAGCGAGAGGAACTTAATTTCCTTATTCAGCCTTTTCTTATGTAACAACAATGCCAGCCTTAAGGCGGCATTGTTGTTGTGTAGAAAAGTTAGAAGGGCTGAAAATACAAAAGGGTTGCGCTCTAATAACCTGTCACTCATTGATTTAATTTTTTCCACCAACCAAAAAATTGAATTAGGAAGTCTGAATAAAAAGCGAAGCGCATTTTTCAGACATTCCTTACGCCCTGACGTCAACGTTTTGACCCAAGTTAGGCGGGTTGCTTGCAGCAGGCGTAGCCGTTTGTGTGGCGGCATTCACTAGCGCCAAAGCACCCTCTGTGTTCATGTCAAGTGCTTTTTTAAATAAGCTAACTTGAACTTCTTGCATACTGGCTGCCTGTTTCTGCTCTAACATGGCATTGATGGCACCGTTAGCTGAAATCTCCATTGTCCCTCTCCTTGGCTATTGCTCTCTATCAGGTTATCGACACGTTGATGTTTTTCTGAACCCATTTTGACAATAAAAAAACCGCTGTTCAATGAACAGCGGTGCGACATCGCAGAAGACCAATAGCCTTCTAAGGGGAGGGAAATGAATGCCGTTTAGTTACTATTTAAGCACGAAATTGCCAGCTACCGTCTGCTTGTTTACAGGCAGAACCTTTGTCATAGACCGTTTTATCGCCTTCTTGGGTAACCAATTCAAAATCACGGCACTGTTGATTGCTAATTTTATAACTGCGTAACGGCGTTACGGTTAAATCAGGCGTGTTTTGTGGCGTGCTCATAAATTGATAGGGTTGTTTGTCGGGTGCTTTATCCAGCGTATAAGCTACTTTTTGACGACTTTGAGGGTTCATGTTTTTGCCTATGTAGTTGCCAACAAAACCACCAGCTGCCGCACCACCGGCAATGGTATACCAAGCGGTATTGCCAAATATGAGTGGTGCGGCAATCGCACCGACAGCAGCACCAGTAGCAATACCAATATCTTGTTTGCTCATGTTGCAGCCACTTAGGCTAGCGAGTGATATCAGGGCGGTAGCGCTGATTAAGGTCAATTTGCGCATGGCAATGCTCCTTTAATTCGGTTTAACAAATATATAAAAGCAGATAATGTGCCAAAAAAGAATGGCGCAATAAAAAAGGACTCTGTTAGAGTCCCCTAATCGGTGCTTTAAGCTTTCGCTTAAATTTCATTCCAGCCTCTGCGTCGTGGCGCGCGGGCAAAACGACCAATGAGCCAACCCATAAAGAGAATGCCAGCCCCAACCATAACCCAAGCGCGTTGATTCTTTCCTTCAACATCGCTGGCTTCTTGCTCTAAGATGTCGTTGCGTTGACGTAAGGCTTCAATTTCCGTTTTAAGACGACGGTTGTTTTCATTGACGACGAGAGTTTGTGTTGATAGTGTTTTGACGTAATCGAGCTCTTGTTTGAGTTCATAATTGTCTTTACGCAAACTGGCTACTTCGGTTTCTGCATTTTCAGCGCGGTTTTTAAGCGCATCCATTTCTGTTTTGAGTGCGCCATGAGCTTGCATAGCTTCAAGTGATTGACGTTGGGCACCTTCTAGCTGTTGACTGGCAACGGGTGTGCTTTGCAGATAGCGCTTGGGCAGATAGCCTTTAGTGTCACCGCTGGTCACTAACGCCCAACCATCGTTAGTGACGCCGATTAGGGTGGTTTCAAAACCAGGCTTAACAATTTTAATCACTTTACAACGATCGCCGGGACAAGAGCGTAGGGGTACCTCTAATTTATCACTGACCCATTGTTTGCTGGCGGGAACTTCTTTCACTTCCCATGCCGGTTTTTTGGTTGCAACCACTGTTTCACTGCTGACCGTTTCGGCTGAAGCAGGAGTAGACTCAACCGCCCAAGCAGGGGGTTGCAAACTGATTAATGCTGCAACGAGCAAAGGATTAAAGTGCTGCATATTGTTTCTCCAAATTGCTTTTTGCATTTTCCAGTTCGGTTAAACGCGCTTTTTCTTTTTCGACTAGCGCAGCTGGTGCTTTATCGACAAAGCCAGAATTGTTTAGCTTGCCAGATAGCTTTTCAATTTCTAAGCTTAATTTACCCATTTCTTTTTGCAAACGCACTTTTTCGGCTTCAAAATCAATTAATCCTGCCATCGGCAAGAAGAGTTTGAGATTGCCACCGACAACGGCAACCGCAGCTTGTGCTGGGTCTTCGTTGGCGGTTGTGATGTTTTCGACCTTAGCTAGGAAGCGCAAATAGGGCGCGAATTCATTTAAGCGTTGTTGGTCTTGTGCTGTGGCATCGACAGCAATCAGGCTAATCGGTTTGCTGGGCGCGACATTCAGGTCGGCACGCAAACGACGCACGGCTAAAATGCTTTCTTGCAACCAAGCAATATTGCCCAAAGCAACAGAACAAATGCCCGCAGCGCGTGGTTGTGGATAGCTTTGTGTGCTGATGGTGTCGCCCGATTTACCCGCCAGTGGCGCGACTTTCTGCCAAATTTCTTCGGTAATGAAAGGCATAATCGGGTGAAGCAGACGAAGCGTTGCCTCCAATACACGCACCAAGGTTTTACGCGCGGCGCGTTTTTGTGCATTGCTGCTGTCTGGATTGTTGAGTACGGGTTTGGTCAGTTCTAAATACCAGTCGCAGTAATCCGACCAGAAGAAGTCGTAGACCTGTTGCGACAACAAGTCGAGACGATACTGCTCAAAGTGACGAATGACTTCGCTTTCGGTTTGTTGTAAGCGAGAAATGATCCACTTATCCGCCTGGCTGTAATCGCACGGCAAAGTGGCATCTAAGCCTGTATCCTGACCTTCGGTGTTCATTAACACATAGCGGGTGGCGTTCCACAGCTTATTACAGAAATTGCGGTAGCCTTCGCAGCGTTTTTGGTCGAAACGAATGTCGCGGCCGTTGCTGGCTAATGAAGCAAAGGTAAAGCGTAGCGCATCGGTGCCATAAGCAGGGATGCCACCTTCAAATTCTTTGCGAGTTTTAGCATCGATTTTCTTCGCCATCTCGGGCTGCATTAAGCCAGTGGTGCGTTTGGCAACCAAGTCTTCAAGCGTAATGCCATCAATCAGGTCAATCGGGTCGAGCACATTACCTTTCGACTTAGACATTTTTTGTCCTTCAGCATCGCGCACCAGCCCATGTACATACACGGTTTTGAAAGGTACATCTTCGGCAAAATACAAGCCGAACATTACCATGCGCGCAACCCAGAAGAAAATGATGTCAAAACCAGTCACCAGCGTACTGGTTGGGTAGAAGTCTTTCAGTTCTGCGGTTTGGTTTGGCCAGCCGAGCGTGCTGAATGGCCAGAGTGCCGACGAGAACCAAGTATCGAGTACGTCGGTGTCTTGATGTAATGCCAAGTGAGCAGGCAAGTTGTATTTGCTACGCGCTTCGTCTTCCGAGCGGGCAACGTAAACGCTGCCGTTGTCGTCGTACCATGCGGGGATGCGGTGTCCCCACCAAATTTGACGCGAAATACACCAGTCTTGAATGTTGTTTAGCCACTGATTGTAAGTATTCGACCAGTTATCGGGTACAAACTTAACACGACCGTCGGCAACGCAAGCGAGAGCTGGGTCGGTAATGGCGGCTTTACCGCCTTTGCGACCATCGGCTTGGGTGTCGCGAGTCAGATCAACGAACCATTGATCGGTGAGCATTGGCTCAATCACTGACTGAGTACGGTCGCCACGCGGTACCATCAGCGTATGGGGTTTGATTTCGACCAATAATCCCAAGGCATCCAGGTCGGCAACCACACGTTTACGTGCCTCGAAACGATCTAGCCCACGGTAGGCTTCTGGCGCATTGTCGTTAATGTGCGCAGTGGGGGTTAAAATGGTAATCATGGGAAGTGCATGACGCTGACCAATGGCATAGTCATTAAAGTCGTGCGCGGGGGTGATTTTGACGCAACCCGTACCGAAAGCAGGGTCAACGTAGCTATCGCTAATGATCGGGATTTCACGACCGACTAAGGGCAAGGTGATGGTTTTACCAATAAAGCTGGCGTAGCGTTCATCGTCGGGACTGACCGCCACTGCCGTATCGCCCAACATGGTTTCGGGACGCGTCGTAGCAACGACCAAGCTGCCAGAGCCATCGGTGAGTGGGTAGCGGAAGTGCCACATGCTGCCTTGCTCTTCTTCACTGATCACTTCTAGGTCAGACACGGCGGTTTGCAACACGGGATCCCAGTTGACCAAACGCTTGCCTCGATAGATTAAGCCATCATCGAACAGACGCACGAAAACTTCTTTTACGGCATCGTTCAGACCATCATCCATGGTAAAACGCTCACGCGACCAGTCACAGCTGGCACCCAAACGACGCATTTGACGTGTAATGGTGCCACCTGATTCGGCTTTCCATTCCCATACTTTTTCTAAAAAGTCGTCGCGACCTAAATCATGACGGCTGACCCCTTGAGCGGCTAAACGACGTTCGACCACCATTTGCGTCGCGATACCCGCATGGTCTGTACCAGGTTGCCACAGGGTGCGCTTGCCCGACATGCGCTGGTAGCGAATCAAGGAGTCCATAATGGTGTCTTGAAAGGCGTGTCCCATGTGCAAACTGCCCGTCACATTGGGCGGCGGCAACATCACGCAATAGGTGTCATCACCCGTACTGGCAGGTTTGAAATGTCCGTTGTTTTCCCAAATGGCGTACCATTTGCCTTCGATGCTAGAGGGGTCGTATGTTTTATCCATGAAAAGCGCGTCGTGTTATAACAAAATTCTTGTAATTATAACACGAAGGTTTTCACTCGCAGAGATTGATTAAACGATGGGTTTGAGTTCGGGCGTTAGCCCTTGCTGTTGATAGTGTCGCCAACGATTGCGACTGGCTGCTCGACTGTCAGGATTAATGATTTCAACAATACGCTGGTAACCTGTAACGCTCAGCAGTTCATCGGTTAGGTTAAGCAGAATATCACCTTGGGCGGGAAGCTCACCTGTCACCAGTTGAATCGGGGTCGGACAAGCAAAATTGACGCTATGGGCAACAAAACTGGTCGGCGAGGTGTCCGACCAGAGTTTGTCATCCAGCAGTTCCGCTTGTTGTGCCGATTCACACAGAATCAGCGCAGGGCGTTGTCGTTTGATTGCCATTTCAGCGAAGCGGCAGATGAATTGATGGCGCGTGGCTTCGCTGGCATCGGCGAGCAAATAAAACCAAACTTCACTCATGCCGAGGCTTGCGCTTGATTCACCAAATACTGCACGATGAGCGGTACAGGACGACCGCTAGCGCCTTTCTTCGCACCCGATACCCAAGCCGTGCCAGCAATGTCTAAATGCGCCCAAGGGGTGTCATTTTCGATAAAGCGTTTGAGGAAGCAGGCAGCGGTAATCGTTCCCGCTTCGCGTCCACCGATGTTACCCATGTCGGCAAAGTTAGACTTTAATTGTTCATCGTATTCATCGAACAATGGTAAGCGCCAAGCGCGATCGTAGCTTTGTTCGCTTGCTTGCAGTAAGTCGTTAGCGAGGGCATCATTATTACCCATTAAGCCGCTGGTATGGTTGCCTAGTGCAATGATACAAGCGCCTGTTAGGGTTGCCATATCAATAATTTGTTTGGGTTGGAATTCACGTTGCGTCCAGGTCAAGGCATCACACAGAATCAGGCGACCTTCAGCATCGGTGTTCAAAATTTCAATGGTTTGCCCGCTCATACTGGTTACCACATCGCCTGGTCGAGCTGCATTACCAGCAGGCATGTTTTCGACCGAAGGAATAACACCAACGACGTTAATCGGGAGTTTCAATTCCGCAATAGCTTGCATCACACCGACCACCGTAGCCGCGCCACACATATCGAACTTCATTTCATCCATGCCCGCACCTGGTTTTAGGCTGATGCCACCGGTATCAAAGGTCACGCCTTTACCAACAAGGGCAATGGGTGCGCCTTTGCCACCTTTGTATTCAAGGGCAATCATGCGTGGTGCTGTCGTTGAACCTTGTGCAACGGCAAGTAGGCTACCCATGCCCAATTTTTCCATGTCGGCACGTTTTAAAATGGTGCATTTGAGTCCGTGCTTTTTGGCCATTGCTTTAGCGTGATCGGCTAAGGCTTCTGGGTGCAGTAAATTGGGGGGGAGGTTGCCCAGTGTGCGTGTCGTTGCCATGCCCAGTGCGGTGAGCTGACCTTGAGCCATGGCGGTTTGGGCTTCGACTTCAGATAGACTGCCTGAAGCCAAGGTTAAACGGGACAAAACGGGGGCTGGGTCTTTAGCTGCTTTGCCACGGCTTTCATCGTTATAACGATAAAGGCTGTTCTGAAAAACGAGGCTGGCATGCACCAAGGCTTGTTGAGCGTCAATGTCGACTAATTCAGCTTGTGTTAAGGTGCAGTGTACATCGGTATGTTTACTGGAATTGACCGCTTGAGCTGCCGATTCAAGCACTTCACGGTAGTAACGAAGCGTTAGGGGTTTGTCACCCACACCAACCAAAAGTAAATTAGGCTCTTTGGCATTAACGCGGGCAACAAACTGCGTGTTACCTTTTTTGCCACTAATAATACCATCGCTAATGGCTTGGCTCAGTTGACCTTTGCGCAACTTATCTTGCTGTTTAAATTCGGCGCTTTGTTCGATACCACTACTCACTGTCATAACCAGTAATTGTTGTGCAGTGGCATTTTGACTTAATTCGATGCTCAGTTTATTCATTTCATTAGTGTCCTTGACTGTTTTTACTTACAATACTCAATTTGTGTCTAATGCACAAGCACTGGCACTGAACATTAATTAAGTGAAGTTATCCCCCCATGCGTTTATTAACCGCTTATATCAGTCGAGAAATGACCCTATCCTTCGTGGCGGTGTTGGGCGTATTGCTATTGGTCATCATGGGCGGTGAGGTTGCTCGTTTGCTAACTGAAGCTTTAGAAGGCCGATTGAGTCCCGATTTGGTATTGCAATTGGTGTTGCTGAAAATCCCGATGGCGATGGAAATTTTATTGCCTTTGTCGGTGCTCTTAGCCGTGATGTTAACTTTTGGTCGTCTTTATCACGATCGAGAAATGGAAGTCTTGGCAGCCAGCGGCATTGCGCCACGCTATTTTGTTCGTTTGGTCATGCTGCTGGCGTTAATCGCCGCCTTAATGGCAGGCTTCTTTTCCTTGTTTGGCGCCTCTTGGTCGATGCAACAGGAACGCAGTATTTTGGCTGAAGGTCAGTTGCGCACGCACATTAAATCACTGGTCGGTGGGCGTTTTACGCCCTTACCCTCATCGCAAGGGGTCTTTTATGCTGAAACAGTGAGTGCTAAAGGCGAGTTAACGGATATTTTCATTCAATTGCGCACCCCAGAAAAGCTCGATCAATTGTTGTTGGCACCACGCGGTTATTTTGAGCAACAACAAGGGCGCACACAGCTTATTTTGCTCAATGGTCAGGTGATGAGTGGTTTGCTGGGTCAAGAAGAATTGATGAGTCAACGTTTTGAGCGTATGACCGTTTGGTTACCTGATTGGCAGGTAACCTTGTCGGCATTAGATATTGAAGCCATGGATACGTTGACGCTATGGCAAAAGCGCGATGAACCCCGCGCTATGGCGCATTTGCAGTGGCGTTTTTTTGTCATGGCTAGTGTATTGGTGCTGGCTTTTGTTGGTTGGCGTTTAGCGAGAGTGGGACCACGTAAAGGGCGTTACTCGCGTATGGCGTTAGGCTTGGCTTTTTATTTGCTCTTTATGCAGGTAGCGATTGCCTTGCGTTCACAAATTCAGGGCGGAGGTCTGCCGATGTTTCCAGGGATGCTGATGATGCTCGTTTTCCCATTATTAGTGGTGATGCCTATTGTGCATTGGTGGTGGTTGTTTAAACGTCGGTTGATGGGAAAATAGCCTTATGTGGTTCGGTAAAATAGAACGTTATTTAGCGCAGTCCGTTGTTTGGCCGGTGTTAGCTGCTATGTTATTACTCACCGCTTTGCTGGGTTTTTCAGAGTTATTGTCCCAACTAGGGCGTTTGTCAGAAAATTATCCACTCACTAAAGCCTTGTTGTTTGCGTTGCTAAAAATGCCCGCTTACGCCTATGAAGTCTTTCCCATGGCTTTGTTGATTGGTGTGTTAGCCGGTATGGGGCAGTTAGCCGCGCAGAGTGAACTGACCATTATTCGTGCTAGTGGTTGGTCGCCTTCACGGATTCTGCTCGCCTTGGCTAAAGGATTATTACTGATTTGGTTAATGATGCTATTGGTGGGTGAAAGTTTAGCGCCTTGGGCAGAAAAAACAGCGCTGCAATTGCGTTTAGTGAATGGGGCGCAGCATTTATCCTTAGCGGGTGAAACGGGCTTTTGGACTAAAGATCAGCGGCGTTACATCACAGCACAAACAGTGGTGAAGCAAGACCAGCTGGCAGGTGTGATTATTTATGAATTGGATGTGGCGAGAGAGAGCTATCATGTGATTCAAGCGCAAAGTGCGCATTTCGATGCCGAAAATCGTCAGTGGACATTACAACAAGTGCGTGAACAATGGATCGCGACCGAAAGCATTGAGGGGACTTTTCCGTTTGTTGGCTTGTCTTGGCATCAAACACAACAAGAAATCTTGCCTATGAGTCTGCCTTTTGAACCCATGGCATTGTCTCTGATGGCACAGGATAAAAAAAACTGGTCTTGGATTGAGCTGCGTTCACAAATCGATAGTATGAAAGCCAGTGGATTACAGACTCAGACGTTAGAGCTGGCTTTGTGGCGTAAGTTTGCCCATCCTATTTCATTACTGGCCATGCTGGCGCTGGCACTTACCTTATTGCTCAGCGCGGGGCGCAGCGCCAGTATGGGAGGGCGCGTATTATTGGGTATTGTTATTGGATTGGTGTTCTTTTTACTGAATCGTGTCGTTGGTGACATGGTGGCTTTGGCTAATTTGCCGGCTGTAATCAGTGCCTTCTTGTTGCCAACGACAATTTTATTGGTCAGTTTAATGCTACTGGCACGGATGCGTTAGGGAATAACTAAAAAATGAAAATAGGAAGTCTGAATAAGCAATGGCGCTTTAGCGCTACGAAGTAAAGCCATTATTCAGAGTACCCTTAGCCTCGCCAAAAAGCGCGTGTAAATAAAACCAGCAGAGTAAACAACTCCAAGCGTCCGAGTAGCATGGCAAGGGTGCCTATCCAAGTTGCCGAGTCCGATAAGGTGGCAAATCCACCGCTAACACTACCACCTAACCCAACTCCCATATTGTTTAAGGTACCAGCTGTGGTGGCAAAAGCACTAAAAAAGTCTAGCCCCGTTGCCATAAACAGTAGGGTAATAAAAGCTGCGGTGAAAATATATAGCACGAAAAATGCCCACACCGCACTAATAACGCCGTCTGAAACAGTTTGAGCGCCCAGTTTAATCGGTACAACTGAATTCGGATGAACCAAGCGGTAAAGCTCGCGCATACCCTGTTTCCACAACAACAAAATACGTACCACTTTGATGCCACCAGCAGTTGAACCTGCAGAGCCACCAATAAAGCTGAGCATAATTAGTAGCACTGGAACGAAAGTGGGCCAAATCGAAAGATCTGTTGTCGTTAATCCTGTGGTGGTCATAATGCTGATCATGTTAAAAAAACCGTGCAAAAACGATAATTCTAATGATTCATAAACTTGATGATACCAGAGTGATGAGCCAATAATCAGTGTTGATAGGCTTACGATTAGCAGGTACATACGCACTTCAGGGTTGCGCCAATAGTGGGTCAGCCCCATGCTACGCCATGCGGTAAAGTGTAGGGTAAAGTTAATGCCACCAAGTAAAATGAAAATGCCCGCAACAAAAACCAAATAAGAAGAGTCATAATATGCCATGCTGGCATCGTGTGGAGCAAATCCGCCCAAAGACATCACAGAAAAAGCATAGCCAATGGCATCAAATAAGCTCATACCCCCTAGCCAAAAGGCACTAATGCAAGCCAAGGTTAACGAGACATAGACGATCCATAATCCACGCGCTGTTTCGGCAATGCGTGGCGCCATTTTATCGTTTTTAGAAGGTCCAGACATTTCGGTTTTATAAAGTTGCATACCACCAACCCCTAACATGGGCAGGATGGCGACTGCTAGAACCACAATACCAAGTCCACCTAGCCAGTTAAGCTGCTGGCGATAATATAAAATGCCATGTGGGAGCTGATCTAAGCCAGTAATGACAGAAGCGCCTGTTGAGGTCAGACCACTGGTAGCTTCAAAAACGGCATCGGTAAAAGAAAGTTGTAGTTCAGGTGTAAGTTGAAAAGGGGTGCTCGCCACCAAAGAAAGTACGACCCAGAACATGGCGGAGATAAAAAAACCATCACGAATACGCATTTCACTGCGATTATGTCTTGCGGGATACCAAAGTAACAAACCAACACTTAAATTGAGCAGCAATGGAAAGAAAAAGTTAGTCCAACGATTTTCTTGATAAATCAAGTCAACCATAATAGGCGGTAACAGAGTGACACTAAACACCATGAGCAAAAAGCCCAGAATGCGTTGAATAACTTTTAAATCCATGTTCGAAAACGGCCTTTATTTTGTTTATCGAATACCAGTGCTATCGAAGGTCAAGTTAATTTCTTGGGGGTAACCAATTTTTCGATCGCGAGCACTTGCTCACTGTCAGCAACAAAAAGCACCACATGATCACCCGATTCGATGATGGTATCATGGTGTGCCATGAGTACTTGTTCTTCGCGTACAATCGCTCCGACGAGCGTTGCTCGCGGCCACTGAATTTGCTCTACCGCTTTGCCTACCACGTTGGACGTGTTTTCACTGCCATGAATGACCACTTCAATAGCTTCGGCAGCGCCACGACGTAGTGTGTGTACCACCGCAGTACTGCCTTGGCGCACCTTGGCGAGTAAGCTCGAAACGGTGATTTGGTCGGCAGAAATGGCAATATCAATCTTGTCATCTTGAATCATGTTGACATAGTCACTGTTATTGACCAGTGTCATGATTTTACGAGCGCCGAGTTGTTTTGCGAACATGGAAGAAAGAATATTGGCTTCGTCATGATTGGTCACACCAATAAATAAGTCGGTATGGTCAATGCTTTCTTCTAGCAATAAATCACGATCCATCGCATCACCATGTAGCACAATGGCATCACTTAACTCTTCGGCAATTTCGCGGCAACGTCCCAAGTTGTGCTCTAACAATTTGACTTGAAAATCTTTTTCAAGTGCTTTTGCTAAACGTAGTCCAACGTTGCCGCCTCCAGCAATAAAAATTTTACGGTAAGGTAAATCCTGACGTTGAAGTTTGCGCATAATGCCAATGATGGCATCGGCTTGTGCTAAGAAAAAGACTTCATCGCCTTCAATGAATATGGTATCACCATCTGGCGCAATGGCTGAGTTGTTACGATAAATAGCAACAATGCGGATTTCTTGTTGTTGAGATAATTTGGCGGTAACATCACGAATGCTTTGTCCCAGCATAGGACCAGTAGAGCGGACACGAAGGCCTACTAGTCGTAACTTACCCTCAGCAAAGTCAAGCACTTGTAACGAGCCAGGGTAGCGAATCAATTGCTCAATATAACGAGTGACCAGTACTTCTGGGCTAATAATGGTGTTAATCGCCATGGCGTCAGCAGAAAAGTCCACATCGAAGAGTTCAGGGTGGGTAATGTATTCACTGCGACGAATGCGGGCAATTTTGTCGGGAATTTTAAATAAAATTTTAGCAATTTGGCATGCCAACAAATTAACTTCATCACTGGGTGTGACGGCAATGAGCATGTCAGCATCTTCGGCACCTGCTTGCTCCAATATGGAAGGATAAGCGGCATGTCCAACAACCGTGCGCACATCAATATGGTCTTGCAATTTCTGCAATCGCTGTGTGTCGGTATCAACAATGGTGATGTTGTTATTTTCTTTTGCTAGAAATTGCGCTAGAGCAGAGCCAACTTGTCCAGCACCAAGAATGATGATATTCATGCGTTATGGCTCCTTGTATGCAGATCAATATTGAGGCTTTTTAATTTACGATATAAGTGCGTGCGTTCAAGTCCTGCCAAACGAGCCGTTTCCGAAACTGACCCCTGTGTACTGACCAAGAGATCTGTTAAGTAACGACGCTCAAAGGCTTCACGAGCTTCTTTAAGTGGTAGGCTTAAATTGAGCGGGCAGGGGTGGCTTTTATCTTCTGAACTTTGCTGCGCGGCTAGCGCTTGTTGAATTTCTTGTTCACCAATCGTTTCATCACCACCCAACAGCAGTAAGCGATGCACCAGATTTTTTAACTCGCGTACATTGCCTGGCCAAGTATGTTGACGCAGAATGTTTTGTGCGGCAATACCAAAGCGTCGATATTTTAGGTTGTGCTGACGGACAAAATGGTCAATGTAATAATCTAGCAACTCAGGAATGTCCTCCTTGCGATCTCGCAAGGGTGGCATGCTTAAACTCAATACCGACAAGCGATAATAAAGTTCATCCTTAAAGCGATGTTGTGAAACCAAAGGCACCAATGGCGATAAGGTCAGTGCAATAATCCGTGCGGGTAAGAGGACTTGTTGTCCATCTAAGCGCGTCATCATGCCAGTGCTCAACCAACGATCGAGCCATTGCTGTATTTGGGGCGTGAGTGTGTCCACGTCTTCGATAACAATAGTGCCGCCTTTGGCTTGCGCTAATTTACCATCGGTGTCTGCACCCACCCATTCACTGAAGGTAATGGGGTCGTTGAGTTGCGCCGCCGTGACCATTGCAAAGGGTTTGCCTCGCTCTGGGCTGGTGCGGTGAAGTGCATAAGCGGCGAGTTTTTTGCCGCTCCCAGCTTCACCATCGATCAGAACGGGGGCATCTAATGGAGCTAATTTTTTAATTTGTTCGCGTAGTTGCTTAATGGCCGTAGAACGACCAATAGGACCTTCTTGGCTAGGCACATCACTATGGGTAAGGGTGCTGGCTAAATCCCTCTCGGCTAAGGCGTGCTCAACGGTTGCCAGTAACCTTGCCAAGGAAAGTGGCTTCTCTAAGAAGTCAACAGCTCCCAATTTTGTTGCTTCTACGGCTGTTTCAATGGTGGCATGGCCTGACATCATGACCATAGAAGGAGCATGGGGTAATACTAAGAACTCTTTAAGCAGGCTAATGCCATCAATGTCAGGTAGCCAAACATCGAGTAATAGTAAATCATAGTGACTCCGTTGTGCTAAGTCACGCCCTTGATTGCCAGTATTGGCGACATCCACCCGATAACCCTCATCTTCCAGAATGTCTTGGATGAGAGTGGTGATATCGGGTTCATCGTCGATAACGAGAATATGTGCCTTGCTCATGACTAACCTTTTGGGTTGAGGGGAAACGAAACGTTAATTCTAGCACCTTGTGGGTCATTACTGCCAATGCTGATGCTAGCCTGATGTTCATCTAGGATGCGTTTGACAATAGCCATTCCTAGCCCTGTGCCTTTGGGTTTGTTTGTTGAATAGGGTTCAAAAATCCACAGGCGTAAGTCTTCGGGAATACCAGAACCATTGTCGCTAAAGGTTAAGTTTAAATATTCTTTATCACATTGCGTACTGATAATCAGGCTGGGGTTTTCTTCTTTTTCACTGGCTTCAATCGCGTTTTTGATGAGGTTGTGAAACATTTGTCGCAGTCGTCCCAAATCGGCGATGATATGAGGACACTGATGGTCGAGTTGTAGCTGGATGCGCATACGTTGTTTATCGGTGAGCGGATACATAATCGCCATATCTTGAATGAAGTTGTTGAGGTCGATTTGTTGCATCACCACTTTCGGGCTTTTAGCGAAGTCCGAAAAGTCCTGTACCAAGCGCTTCATAGAATCGACTTGTTGAATAATGGTATGGGTGGCACGGTCAAGAATACGAGCATCTTCTTCGTTCAAATGGTCAAGCAGTCGATAACGCATGCGGTCAGCCGCCAATTGAATGGGCGTTAAAGGGTTTTTAATTTCATGGGCGAGCCTGCGGGCGATATCTTGCCAAGCGGCGTAGCGTTGCGATTGGACAATGGCGGTAATATCGTCAAACACAACTAGCAAGCCGCCCGATGTATGGAGTAAGTCTGGCAATCGGTTGATGCGTAGCATCAAAATATGACGACTGTCAGCAGCATCGATGGATATTTGGTTTTCCCATGCTTTTTCACTTTGTGGAGCAAGCTCTTGTGCGGCACTTTCGATGGCTTCAATAAAAGGAGAAAGGGGGCTGTGTTTTTCAAGCAGTTCGCTTAGGGACAATCCTAATTGACTATCTAGTGATGTGCCGAGTAAGCGACCAGCAGCATTATTGGCAGTACGCAAGCGTAGTTTAGGATCACAGGTCAGTACACCAGCAGTAATTTGATTAAGTAGAATTTGTAGATAACGTTTTTGACCTTCAGCGGTCAGTTGGCTACGACGTAATTCATCACGTGATTTTTGAATTTGTTCTGCCATGTCATTGAAGGTGTGCATTAAATCACCCAGTTCGTCATGACGATCTGTTTCGAGGCGGTGGCTATAGTCTCCTTTAGCAATATTGCGTGCGCCTTGTGTCAGTTCGCTGACAGGGCGAATAAAATTGCGCGTCGCTTGAATGCCCGCTAATACTGCGCCGAGCAATGTCAGTAAGACCACCAGCGCCAAGTTTATGGTTACCGACGTTTTTAAGGGTTCGCGTAAAAAAGCGAGGGTTTGGTATTGAGCATTGGCTTTGCTCACACGGTCGGTTTGTTGACGCAGTTTATCGGGTAGGTGAAATTGGGCTTGCAACAAGGAGGGAATGCGTTGATTAGGGTCGCGCACGGGTAAGACAATACGAATAAAGCTGCTTACTGTCCCGTCTGATAAGGGGTCAGCATCTAAGGCGGCATAGGGCGTGCCTTGTCGGACTTGTTGTAGAATATTTTCGGGTAAAGGTTGTGGAAGCAGATTATTGGTGTTAATGGTGTCAATACTGGCGGTGGCAATCACCTGACCAGCACTCGAAAACAGTGTAATGTCGGTGTTACGGTCGCCCAGCATTTCCGCAAGCGTGGTTAGGGTGAAGGTTGGCTGACTAATCAGTCCTTCTTTATTGAGTTGAATCAGTCCTTCCAAACGATTGAGGCTATCGCGTGTTTTGAGGTCGAGTAAGCTACGACTGAGCGTCAGTGCGTCTTGTAGCACTTCTTCTGTCTGAGTATCAAACCAGTTTTCGACACTTTGATGAATAACATGGCGTGCAAAGAAGAAGGCAACTAGCATGGGTATGCCAATCAGTAAGGCGAGCACACCAACCAGACGAATTTGTAATTTAGAGCCAGGTGTTTGACGAGCAATATCTTGTTTTAGTTGCCAGATATTAACCGCTAACCATGTTAACAGAATGACAGCACCCAGTAGGTTAATCAGTAACAGGGCGCCGTAGGTGTTGGTAAAATCTTGAGCTGTCTGTAGGCTTTGACTGAGCAGAATCAGTGAAAAAGCCAATAGCACAGCAATGAGCAAAACAAATCGGTAGGGCTTAAACTTATCTCGAAGTTGTTTCATGGCTGATAAGTCCAAGGTTGTTGATGTCCGCTTAAGTTTACTCGCCATTCACTGTCAAGTAGGCTGGAAAGACGCAATGCGTTGGGCAGGCTTTCTCTTTCAAGACGCACCTCTAATTGCAGAGCATAGGCTTTATTGGCTTTAAGCTTTTCAATGCCGATTAAAGGAAAACTCTGAATCGAACCTAGTGTTGTGAGGGCTCGCAATAAGTCTCGATCTGTATTGAGTCGGGACAAGGTCAGATTGCTTAACAAATAGGTTTGTTTGAGTGGGTCATAAGAAAGGCGCACGCGCATTTTTTTGCTGGCTAGGGTGTTTTGCCAAAACCATTGTTCAGGATCAGTCAAGGTAACTTTAATACTATACTCAACAGCAATCCCATGCTGGAGTGCTTTCTCCATCGTTGGTGTCATGCCGAGTGTGACCTGTCCATCCACCACCAGTTGTTGTCCTTGAATGCTGGGCATGAGGGGCGTGGCACGCGTGACCTCTGCCCATAAGCCGTGGCTGAAACTCATCAGCAAGAGTGATAACAACCAGCCAAAACGCATGGGTTAATTTCCTCGCTTGTGCAGCAATGCGTAGAAGAAGCCATCACCACCCCAACGGTCGCTGGGAAGCAGTTGCTGACCAAAACCTGTATCAATAGCGCCATCAATGGGTGTAGGCACGAGTTGCGCATCGGCTGTGCGTGTTAAAAAGGCTTGAATTTGTTCTTTATTCTCGCTGGGCAGTACCGAGCAGGTCGCATAGAGCAATCGACCATTCGGTTTAAGCAGTGGCCAGAGTTGATCGAGTAACTGTGCTTGGGTTTCATTTAAGGCACGAATATCAGCGGGTTTTCTGTGCCATTTAATATCGGGATGACGACGAATAATCCCCGTTGCCGAACAGGGTGCATCCAGTAATATTGCGTCAAATTGTTGACCATCCCACCAAGATGAGGTGTCGGCGGCATCGGCAACTTTAAGGCTTGCATTGAGTTGTAAGCGGGTTAAGTTTTCTTGGATACGTTCTAAACGACTGGCTTCAATGTCTAAGGCGGTTAACTCACACTGATTGTCGCACAGCTCTAATAAATGGGTGGTTTTGCCCCCTGGTGCAGCGCAGGCATCTAAAATACGTTCTTCTGCTCTGGGTTGTAACAAATGAGCTGCCCATTGTGCGCTGGCATCTTGCACACTGAACCAGCCTTTATCAAAGCCAGGTAATTGCGTGACATCGGTGCTGTTGAGTAGCAGGGCTTGTTTTAGCAGCGGGTGCGCCGTGGCTTCTAGCTCGTCGCTTAAGTCGGCTAAGTAAGTTTGAGTGTCTCTGTTGGGTTTTAAGCGCAAACAGAGCGCAGCTGGCTCATTATTGGCTTGGCAAATAGCTTGCCAGTGTTCTGGGTAAGCTTGTTGCAGTTGTTGAATGAACCAAGCGGGATGTGCTGTTGCTAAGGCAACTTGTTGGCTCGCTTTTTGTATCAACTCGCTTTGTTGACGTTGAAAATTGCGCAGCACCGCATTCACCACGCCTACTGCCCAAGGCTTTTTCTTAAACGCTCGTGCCAGTTCAACCGTTTCATTCAGGCTAGCATGAACCGAGAGAGATTCATCACATAACTGTGCCAGCCCCAACAACAAGAGCACGGCAATGTCCATGTCCTTGCCCTTGAAAGGGCGTTCGAGCAGTTGGTCACGCATCCAAGCCAATCGATTGAGTTGGCGTAAGGTGTCTAGCGTTAAGCGGTAAGCAAAGGCTCTGTCTCGCCCCTCGCTTAAACGCGGTAACAGGCGGGGCGATACCGCCGATAACGATTCGTTATCGGCAATCACCGCCATCAGCATATCGAAGGCGAGGCGACGCGCAGTGATTAGTGTTTTCATTAGTTGAGTATCTGTCCTGTTAAGTCGAAGCCTTTGCTAAACTCTTGCACAGGAAGCATTTTTCCGCCCGTGCGTTGCAGTTGTTGTAAGGCAATAATGCCATCAGCCGTATTCACTAATAGACCTTGGTCTGTTAGCCCTAATACACAGCCTGGAGCTTGATTGCTCTGCTCATTCACCACTTCCGCCATGCCAACTTTAAGTAGGTGCTCGCCCCAATGACAAAAACTGCCCGGCCAAGGTGAGAAAGCACGTATGTTACGCACAATTTGCGTCGCGCTTTGGTTCCAATCTATTTTACCTTCTGCTTTGGTTAGTTTGTGGGCGTAGCAGATACCTTCACTGGGTTGAGGTTTGGCTTGCGCGAGAAATAGCGGCAAATCACTGAGCACGTTAAGCAGCAACTGGGCGCCCATCGGGGCTAGGCTGTCATGCACCTGTTGTTGCGTGTCAGAAGCTAAAATGGGCAATACCGCCCGCGCTAAAATATCACCCGTATCCAAGCCTGCATCCATTTTCATAATATCGATGCCAGTTTGTTTATCGCCCGCCTGAATCGCTCGCGCAATTGGTGCTGCGCCACGCCAGCGCGGTAATAATGAACCATGAATATTCAAACAGCCATAGCCTGGTAAATCCAATACCGCTTGGGGCAAGAGTAAGCCATAAGCAACCACCACCATCACATCGGCATGGTACTGAGCGATAAGCGCTTGAGATTCTGCTGTTTTAAGCGACTGCGGTTGATGCACGGGGATGCTGTGTTGTTCCGCTAAGACTTTAACAGGCGGTGGTGTCAGTTTATTACCTCGCCCTGCAGGACGGTCTGGCTGAGTGAAAACCGCCACCACTTGGTGTTTGCTATTCAGTAAGGCTTGTAAAGGGTAAGTGGCAAATTCAGGTGTGCCCGCAAAAATAACGCGTAAACTCACGAGAACCTCTCAAAACTGCTAAGGGTTGGGGGTCTGGGGGAAGGGATGCACGATAATGCCAAGTAACAGTTTGAGTTAAACCCTTCCAACAGAGGTGAAATAAATTTAGAAAAGCGAAAAAAGCCACTCAGTGGGTTTTGTAACGATTCCCTCATGATGCTTGAGCCTTTTGTTGTTTGGCATATTTATCCATCAAGCGACGACGCTTCAGTGGTGACAAATAGTCGATGAAGAGTTTGCCGTCTAAGTGGTCAATTTCATGTTGAATACAAACCGATAGCAAATCATCTGCCTCGAACTCAATGGGCTTGAAATCGCGATCCAATGCACGCACCAAAATATTTTTCGGTCGAATGATTTCAGCGGAAACATCGGGAATGGACAAACAGCCTTCCTTCCAAGTGATGGTGTTTTTGTGATCAACAATTTCAGGATTGATTAACACCAACGGCTTACTGCGATCTTCAGACACGTCAACCACGCAAAAGCGCTGATGTTCACCCACTTGCGTTGAGGCTAAACCAACCCCTTCGGCATCGTACATGGTGTCGAACATATGGTTGAGTAGCTGATCCAGCTTGTCACTCATTGCGCTAACAGGGGTACAGTGAACGCGTAAACGCTCATCGGGATGGAGGACTATGTCCAGCAACATGGAAAATTTTCCTTTTCGCAATCATTTTTTACCTTATTATATGTCATAAATGCAATAAAACAGTGGAGATAGACCCGCGAATGATCAGTGAACCAGAAAATCGAGCACGATTAGCGGTCTATTTAAGTCGGGGCGTGGGGCGAAAAGCGTTTTTACAGGTGATGTCTGTCGCGGGAAGTGCTGAATTGGTGGTGACGGCCAGCCGTTCACAACAGATCAGTTGGGGACTACCTAGCGATTGGCAAGCCAATTGGTCACAAGCCGATCAGCAGTTGGAATGGGTGGCACGTTCCCCTCAACAACACAGGCTGTTATGGTGGGATGATGTTGATTATCCGCCTTTGTTGGCTCGCATTGATGATTTACCGCCCGTGCTTTGGGCGCGGGGTGATGGCAGTTTGTTATCTGCACCACAAGTGGCTTTGGTGGGAAGTCGTAACGCCACTAGCGGTGGACATAAAATTGCCATGGAGTTTGCACAAGGATTAGCTGAGTCGGGGTTGTGCGTGACCAGTGGTTTGGCTGGTGGTATTGATGCAGCGGCACACACGGGCGCTTTGGCGGCGCATCAGGGACAGACCATTGCGGTGGTGGGTACGGGTGTGGATTTGGTCTATCCTGCACGTAACAGGGCGCTGGCGGAATCGATTGTGGCATCGGGGTTGATGTTGAGTGAGTTTCCCCTAGGTGCGCGGGCTGAACATTGGCACTTTCCTCAGCGTAATCGTATTATTTCGGGTTTGTCGCTGGGTGTATTAGTGGTAGAAGCCGCTGAGGCGTCAGGGTCGTTAATTACTGCTGGGCTGGCATTAGAACAGGGACGAGAAGTGTTCGCCATTCCTGGATCAATTCATAATCCCTTGGCGAAAGGTTGTCATGCCTTAATTAAAAAAGGTCAGGCTAAGTTGACAGAAACCGTGCAAGACATGCTGAGCGAGTTAGCGCCGCAGCTGCGCCGTTATGTGCAACCAGCGTCGCCCTCGGACACTGATTTTGCTCACTTGTCGCCAACGGCTTTGGCGTTGTTAAAACAGATTCCCTATGATCCGATTAGTGCGGATGAGCTTATGGTGAATTGTCAATTATCGGCATCAGAATTCGCTTCCCTCTTGATGGAACTTGAAATCTCTGATAGCGTTGAAAACTATGGAGGCAATAAAATTGCCCGTATTCGCTGAAGGAGCGCGTTTTAAATGAAACATCTGGTCATCGTCGAGTCACCTGCCAAGGCCAAAACGATTGAAAAATACTTGGGCAAAGACTTTACGGTACGTTCGAGCTTCGGTCATATTCGTGACTTGCCAAAAAAAGGCATGGGGATTGATTTACAAAGCTTTACACCCGCTTATGAGGTATCAGCAGACAAAAAATCGGTGGTGTCTGAGCTGAAAAAATTAGCGAAAGAGGCAGATACCGTTTGGCTGGCAACGGACGAAGACCGCGAAGGAGAAGCGATTGCCTGGCATTTGGCGCAAGCGCTCAATTTGCCCGTTGATTCAACAAAGCGCATTGTGTTTCATGAAATTACCAAGCCAGCGATTGAGCAGGCGGTGACTAATCCGCGCACTTTAGATGTGCATTTAGTCGATGCGCAACAAGCGCGTCGAGTGGTCGATCGTTTGGTCGGTTTTGAGTTGTCGCCTGTGTTATGGAAAAAAGTACGAACAGGCTTATCAGCAGGGCGTGTTCAGTCGGTAGCGGTACGATTGATTGTCGAGCGCGAGCGTGAGATTCAAGCCTTTCAACCGCAAGCCAGTTTTCGGCTAACGGCTAGCTTGTTAGCCGATAATTTGGCTTTTGCAGCCAAACGCAGCAAAGATTTAGCCGATGCGAAAGCGGCGGAAAGTTTTTTGCAAGCGATGTCAGCTTCGACCTTTAGCGTAACCAGTTTAGAGGCCAAACCCGCCAGCCGCAGTCCGCGTCCACCCTTTACCACCTCGACCTTGCAGCAGGAAGCAGCGCAAAAGCTGGGTTTTTCGGTTAAGCAAACCATGACCATTGCGCAGCGTTTGTATGAGTCGGGCAAAATTACCTACATGCGTACCGATTCGGTGAATTTGTCCGATATTGCGCTTGGACAGGCGGGTAATGTTATTCGCGACCGTTTTGGTGAACACTATCATCAAGTGCGTAAATACAAAACCAAATCGGCTGGCGCACAAGAAGCGCATGAGGCGATTCGCCCAACGGATTTATCGAAAGACATGGTCGATGGTGAGCGCAATGAACAGCGACTCTATCAACTCATTTGGAAACGTACCCTAGCCAGCCAAATGGCCGAGGCTAAGTTTGAACGCACCACCGCTGAAATTAGCCTCAGCGAATTACCGAATGAGTCGCTGGTTGCTAAGGGTGAAGTCTTGTTATTTGATGGTTTTATTCGTGCTTACGACGACCGCAGCGAAGAGGATGACAAAGACGAAGGACGTTTGCCACCGATGCAAGTGGGTCAGACGTTACAACTACAAGCCGCTATGGCAAAAGAAAGTTTCACACGTCCGCCAGCACGTTTCCATGAGGCAGCTTTAGTGAAAGCTTTGGAGGAAATGGGTATTGGTCGTCCTTCGACTTATGCGCCGACCATTTCAACGGTGCAAGATCGTGGCTATGTGGTGAAAGAAGACCGTGAAGGCACACCGCGTCAATTAACGCTCTTGTCGTTAGAAAATGGTCGCATCAGTAAAACAGAACAAACCGAGCTAACGGGCAGTGAGAAAAACAAACTCTTCCCAACTGATATTGCGGGTATTGTTACGGATTTCTTGATTGCTCACTTCCCTGAGGTGATTGATTATCAGTTTACTGCACGCATGGAAGATCGATTTGATACTGTTGCCGAAGGCAAAGCCGAATGGCGTGAAACGGTGGCCCAGTTTTATCAACCCTTTCATACGCAAGTGGAAGCCGCGGAGCATATTTCGCGTGCGGAAGTTTCGCAAGCGCGTGAATTGGGCACAGATCCCGTTTCGGGCAAACCCGTATCGGTACGTATGGGACGCTTTGGTGCTTTTGCCCAATTGGGTGCTAATGAGGAAGAAACGGGCGAAAAACCCGTTTATGCCAGTCTGCGTAACACGCAGCGTATGGACACCATTAAACTGGAAGAGGCATTAGATTTATTCAAGTTACCGCGTGATTTAGGTGCAACCACAGACATTTTATCGGCCTATAGCAGCGACGGTACGCTGTTTGCCGTTGAAGCAGGCACACCGCTGGTGGTCAAGCGTGGTCCTTTTGGGCTTTATATTCAAGCTGGCAAGCTGAACGTGACACTGAAAGGTTTTGATCCGCTTGACATCACACTGGAAGAAGCCAGTGCTTTGGTGCAAGCTAAGCTTGAGCAAGAAGCCAATAAAGTGGTGAAAAAGTTTGAAGGCACAGACATTCAAATTCTCAATGGGCAGTGGGGACCTTATATTGCCGATACGGTGAACAAGATCAACGCCAAGATTGCGAAGACGGAAAACCCGCATGATTTAACGCTAGAAGAATGCTTACGTCGTTTGGCAGAAGCGCCCAGTAAACCCATGCGTGGACGAGGTAAAACAACGGCGAAAGCACCGGCTAAAAAAGCGGCTGCGCCCAAGAGGGCGAGTACAACGAAGAAGACAACGGCGAAAGCATCAAGTGATGCTGCAGAAGCGGCAACAACAAAGCCTAAAACGACACGTAAAAAAGCGGTAGCGGTTGAAGGTGAAGCGGTAGCAGCTAAACCTAAAACGACTCGGGCGCGTAAAAAAGCAGATGCAGAATAACTCGGCACAGCATTGTGAATATTGGATGACACTGAATGGTGGACGCTGGACAGTGTTGAATCGCTTTCATTATGCTTAACAATCAACAAAGGTAACGAAAAGGAACAAGGTGGAATGACGACGCCAATTAATGTCGGTATTGTGGGTGGAACGGGTTATACGGGTTCTGAGTTATTACGCATTTTGGCACGTCATCCTCTGGCAAAGGTAACGGCAATTACATCACGCGGTGAAGCGGGGACGTCGGTTGCTAAGTTATTCCCTAGCTTACGTGGCGTGTTGGATGACCTTGTGTTTAGCACGCCTGATGAGTCTCAGTTGACTGCGTGTGACGTAGTTTTCTTTGCAACCCCGCATGGCGTTGCCGCAGCGCAGGCGAAGGAGCTTACAGCAGCAGGGGTGAAAGTCATCGACTTAGCTGCTGACTTTCGGTTACAAGATTTAGCGGTATGGGAAAAATGGTATGCCCATGTGCATCCTTCGCCAGAGTTGGTACCTAGTTCAGTTTATGGGCTTCCCGAAGTCAATCGCGAAGCGATTAAAAGCGCCATGATTATTGGTAACCCAGGCTGTTACCCGACAGCAACACAATTGGCGCTCATGCCTTTGCTTGAACATAACCTGATTGATGTGACAGATGTGGTGGTCGATGCCAAGTCAGGTATTTCGGGTGCGGGTCGTAATGCAAAAATTGATATGTTGTTTGCGGAAACAACTGATAGCTTTAAAGCGTACGGCTTAAATGGTCATCGCCATTTACCTGAAATTGAAGAGCGTTTAGCGGTGATGGCTGGCAAGCCTGTCAATGTCACCTTTGTGCCGCATTTATTGCCCATGATTCGTGGCATTGAAGTGACGGTTTATGCTAATTTAACGCAAGACATCAGTGCCGGTGAGCTGCAAACCTTGTTCGAGCAACGCTATGCTAATGAGCAATTTGTCGATGTCATGCCAGCCGGTAGTATGCCAGAAACGCGCAGCGTTAAAGGGACTAATATGTGTCGTCTTGCGGTTTATCGTCCACAAGGTCGCAACAAAGTAGTGGTTACCTCGGTCATTGACAACGTGGCGAAAGGGGCTTCTGGTCAGGCGGTACAAAATATGAATTTGTTGTTCGGGTTACCAGAGTCGATGGGATTAGAAACCATTGCGCTCTTACCTTAGTCAAATAACGTGCTAGAATAGCGCCTATACTAATAGAGATTCGAGGGCCTACATCATGAGCGACACTTTTGTACCAGTCAACTTTACGGATAATGCCGCCGCCAAGGTTAAAACCTTGTTGGTCGATGAAAATAATCCAGACTTGAAATTGCGTGTTTATATCACAGGTGGTGGTTGTTCAGGTTTTCAGTACGGATTTACCTTTGATGCGACGGTGAATGAAGATGATACTGCCGTTGAAAAAGATGGCGTGCAGTTACTGATTGATTCGATGAGTTTTCAGTATTTGGTGGGTTCAAAAATTGATTATCTAGAGGATTTGTCGGGCGCACGCTTTGTTATCGAAAATCCGAATGCAACCTCAACCTGTGGTTGTGGTTCTTCTTTTAGTGTGTGAGTTTTTTATTGACTAAGATGAGCGAACTCGACCTACAAAAAGAGCGTGTTGGTTGGTACAAAGACCTATTTAAGTGGGTGTTGACGGCTATTTTAGCGACAACAGCTGGCTTAGCAACGCTATTGACTGCTTTAGAAAAGCCAAGTTTTTTGTTTTATGGGGGCATGTTTCCCTGTTTGTTTTGTCTGTATCGGCGATTGTGATTGCTCGTAACACGATGGCTGAAATTGAAAAGTTGAGGGATTTATAATGAATGATATATACATATCCATTATCCTACTGCTGGCTTTAGCACCAATTCTTTATGTCACCTTATATGCGCTACGTCACTAAAAAGGAATGTGAATGACGATGACTTATATCCCTGGTTTGGCTGGAGTTCCCGCAACAGAGTCGGCAATTTCGTATATTGATGGACAAGCGGGTGTTCTAACCTATCGGGGTTATTCCATTGCAGAGTTGGCGCAATTTTCTTCATTTGAAGAAACCGCATTGCTACTGTTAACGGGTGAATTACCGTCGGCGGATGAGTTGGCAAGGTTTACCGAAAAACTCAACGAAAACCGTCGCGTTAAATACAACATTCGTTCCTTAATGAAATGTTTACCATCAACCACTCATCCGATGCACATGTTGCAAACAGTGATGGCTTCTATGGCTAGTTTCTATCCTTCGACTGCTTACATGGCGGGGGATGAAAATGATGCCACTTACATTCGAGAAGTGTCGGAAAATATTTTGGCGCACATGGGTACTTTAGTTGCCATGTGGGAACATCTGCGTAATGGTTATGATCCGATTAATCCGCGTACCGATCTGTCTTATGCGGGTAATATGCTGTATATGCTTAAAGGTAAAGAACCTGATCCCGTGTGGGAGCGTTTGCTCGATGCCTGCCTAATTTTGCACGCAGAACACACCATTAATGCTTCGACCTTTACCGCTTTGGTAACGGGTTCGACGCTGGCTAATCCTTGTTCGGTGGTATCTTCGGCGATTGGTTCCTTATCAGGTCCTTTACATGGTGCGGCTAATGAAAAAGTGATTACCATGCTGGAAGACATTGGTGATGCCAAAAATGCACGCGCTTATATTGAACATCGCCTAGCGAATAAGCAGGTGATTTGGGGTATGGGTCATAGAGAATACAAAACGAAAGACCCTCGTGCAGCGATTTTGCAACAGCTGATTCAAGAAAATCTGATTGATAAGGGCGGTAAGCTCAGTAAGCTATTTGAAACAGCACTGATTGTTGAAGAAGTGTGCAAAGAGTTGCTGGCGCATAAAGGCGTTTACCCGAATGTGGATTTTTATTCAGGTATTTTGTATCGTGAAATGGGTTTTGACCCTGCGTCATACACGCCGATTTTTGCTATTTCGCGTTCGGCTGGCTGGTTGGCGCATTGGCATGAACAGCTGAAAAAGAATAAGATTTATCGTCCCACCCAAATTTATCAGGGTGAAAGTGAGCGTCCTTATATGCCCATCAGTCAGCGATAAAGTTTGGCTTGTTATGGCAACCAAAGCCCGCCCAATATGGCGGGCTTTCTACTACCCGTAATACTGGTGAGATTGATGGCTTGTGCCTGTAGCCGTTGTTTGCCCAGCCAGGCAAACAGCATGGCTTCAATGACCGCTGAAGGATAGCCGCTTTGCTCAGTTGGCAAGAGTTGATACTCTGTCAGGGCGCATTTTAGCCGCTTCATCAATTCGTTATTCATGACGCCTCCTCCCGCTATCCAGAGGGTGCTTTTTGGTGTTAGTGTTTGACGAACAACGAGCGCAATGCTCTCGACCGTTAATTGCATCAGCGTGCTTTGTACTTGCGCTGCGGATAAATGTGTAAACCCTGTCAGTTGCTGGTTAAGCCAGTGTAAGGAAAAGTCTTCTCGACCTGTGCTTTTGGGTAGGGGGTGTTGAAAGTAGGGATGAGCCAGTAAGTGTGTTAAGAGGGTTCTATCAACAGTGGCACTGGCTGCCCAATTGCCTGCTTTATCGTAGGCACAGTCGTTATGATGCTGCCGATACCAAGCGTCTAATAAGGTATTGGCGGGGCCTGTATCAAAGCCCACGGTTGGCTGTTGTGCGCGTAACAAGGTAATGTTAGCGATGCCGCCTAAATTCAATACACCTACCGATTCATTTGGTTTGGCAAACAAGACTTCGTGAAAGGCAGGCGCAAGGGGTGCGCCTTGGCCGCTTAACGCCACATCATCCATCCGAAAGTCGGCAGCAACGGCAATGCCCGTTTGTTTAGCGATGATTGCTGCGTGTCCAACTTGTAAGCTGAAAGGGTATTCGCCTTGGGGGTAATGCCAAATGGTTTGTCCATGACTGCCAACAACCGCTATGGTTGAAGGATCTCTCTGATGCTTGCTAAGAAAGGATTGAATGCATTGAGCGAAAACTTGTCCTACAGCGGTATTTAGTTCGCCCAGTTGGGCGAGAGAAAGGTGAGGAGATTCGGGGAGTGCCAGTAAGCGGGTTTGAATGGGTTGAGACCATTCAAACTCGTCAAAAGCAACAAGTTTCGGAGATGGAAATTGCCAATCTACTAAAGCGATATCAATGGCATCAACACTGGTACCCGAAAGAATGCCCAGCGTTAGCATGTAGCATTACTCAAACTGAGTATGATAAGCCGTTTGTGTGTGCTCAGCATTGCCGCTGACATCATCACTAAATTTAGCCATAGTCGCATCGTCTAACACAGGTGTATTCATGCGTTCGGTAAGCTGTGCCACTTGTTGCATAAATGCTGGCTTGTCTTTAGATTTTAACGGATCACCTTCAACAAATTTAACGCCCAAGGGGTCAACGTGTTGGCCTTTAACACGGAACTCATAGTGTAAGTGAGGACCGCTTGCCAAGCCTGTCATACCGACATAGCCGATCACATCACCTTGTTTCACGCTGCTACCAGCTTGGATGCCTTTGGCAAAACGCGATAAATGACCATAAACTGTGGTATAGGTTGCGCCATGTTGCAAAATAATCATATTGCCATAGCCATTGCCCCAACCTTTCATGCTGACTTTGCCGTCACCCGTTGCTTTAACAGGGGTTCCGATGGGCGCACCATAGTCCACGCCTTTATGTGCACGAATTTCGTGTAATACAGGATGGTAGCGTGCTTTGCTGAAACCCGAGGTAATGCGAACATAATCGACGGGGTTGCGGTTAAAGGCTTTGCGCAAACTTTTGCCTTCTTGGTCATAATAGGTTTTGCTGGCAGCATGATAAAAGGCGGTATGTTCTTTTTTACCAATCACAATTCGTGCAGCCAGTAGTTTACCCGAGCCTGCTGCTTTGCCTTCGGCATAGGGAACGTCAAACACGGCACTAAAGGTATTGCCTGGCTGAAGCTCACGACCAAAATCGATGTCCCACGCAAAAATGTCCGCCATATCCATGATTTGTTGCGCTTGCATGCCCGCTTTGCGACCATCTAAGAAAAGTGAGCTATCAATCGTACCGCTGAAGCTGACAATCTGACTTTCAACGGGTTTGATGATTTGCTGTACGGCAAAGCCACTATCTGTTTTTTCTGCCGAAAGAATATTCAAACTGGAAAAATGGTAGTTAAGCGCAACGAGCTGGTTGTTTTCATCGAACTTCAATTCCATGTGTGTGCCAGCACGCAGCTTACGGAAGGCGTCTCCATTAGGACTAGCCGATAACTGCGCAGCTACGCCAGCACTCACACCCACGCGCTCCATGATAACGCCTAAATTGTCGCCTGGCTTCACTTCTACCCATTGGCTGACCAATTCAGCACTTTCTTCTGTTTCGTTAAGTAATGCCAAAGACTCATCTATTTGACGGGTTATTTCGGGTAAAGGAAGTTCGAAAGTTCGTGATGGGAAGTTAGCCTGGATAGGTAAAGAGGCGAGGGTTGCGAGGGTTGCGAAGGTTAAACTACTGGCGATGACCAGCTTGTGTAGGCGCTTGGTAGGCGCTATGCGGTGTTTGAGTTCTGCCATCATGCGGGGGTAACCTATATTTGGACAAGATAATTGTTCGTCCATTATACCTGTGATAGCGGTCACATGCAAAGCCTGTGTCGAGACTGAGTGGTGCTGAGTCATCTGATTAGTGTCTTGCTTGTGGTAGAATACAAGCCTATTTTTATCCAGATGTTGTTGGAGTTATGACCGTGTCATCCGCCACCCCTAAGCACAATATTAAAACTTTCCAAGGACTCATTGCGGCTCTGCAAGAATTTTGGGCGCAACAAGGCTGTGTGGTGATTCAGCCTTACGATATGCCAATGGGTGCCGGTACCTTTCACTCAGCAACTTTCTTACGTGCTTTAGGGCCAGAGCCTTGGCGCACCGCCTATGTGCAGCCTTGTCGTCGTCCCACCGATGGACGTTATGGTGAAAACCCGAATCGTTTGCAGCATTACTATCAATTCCAAGTGTTGCTCAAGCCTTCACCCGATAACATCCAAGACTTGTACTTGCAGTCGCTGGAAATGATGGGTGTTGACCGTAAGGTGCATGATATCCGTTTTGTTGAAGACAACTGGGAATCACCCACATTAGGCGCTTGGGGGCTAGGTTGGGAAGTGTGGTTGAATGGTATGGAAGTGACGCAGTTTACTTATTTTCAACAAGTCGGTGGCTTAGAGTGTCGTCCTGTATCGGGTGAAATCACCTATGGTCTTGAGCGCATTGCCATGTATCTACAAGGTGTTGATAGTGTGTATGACCTAACTTGGGTTGATGGTCCACAGGGCAAAGTGACTTACGGGGATGTCTTTCATCAAAATGAAGTTGAAATGTCTACCTACAACTTTGAACACGCCAATACCGATGTGCTTTTCAAAACCTTCGATGATTGCGAAACCGCCTTTAATTCCTTGATTAGCCAGAATTTACCCTTACCTGCTTATGAACAGGTGGTGCAAGCCTCACACAGTTTTAACCTACTGGATGCGCGTAAAGCCATTTCGGTAACCGAACGTCAACGCTTTATTGGTCGGGTGCGTGCCATGGCCAAGCAAGTCGCCGAAGCCTATGTTGCTCGTCGCGAAGCTTTAGGTTTCCCCATGTGTAAAGTTGATGTGAAGGAGGCTGTGTAATGAAAGCCGATTTTTTAGTTGAAATTGCTACCGAAGAATTACCCCCTAAAGCCTTAAAGCGTTTAATGCAGGCTTTTGCCGATGGTATCGCTAAACAACTGGTTGCAGCTAACTTGGTGCACGGTGTTGTTGAAACTTTTGCCACACCACGTCGCTTGGCGGTAAGAGTGCACGATTTGCAACTACAGCAAGAAGACCGTGTGCAAGAACGTCAAGGACCACCCAAATCACAAGCTTTTGATAAAGACGGTAATCCGAGTAAGGCACTGGAAGGTTTTGCGCGTACTAATGGTGTCACCATTACCGATTTAATCGAAGTCGATACGCCTAAGGGTGTGTGGATGGCGGTGAAACAGGTGATTAAAGGCGGTCACACGCGCGATTTATTGCCTGCAATGGTGGAAAAAGCCCTGGCTGACCTGCCTATTCCCAAGCGTATGCGTTGGGGTGCGGGTGATGCGGAATTTGTGCGCCCTGTAAAACACGTTACCCTGTTGCTAGGTGAGGATGTGTTGCCTTGTCGCATTTTGGGTGTTGAATCAGCGCAAGTGAGTGTGGGTCATCGTGTCCATCATCCCGAGTTGGTGTTGCTAAAAGATGCAGCCAGTTATGAGCAAACCTTAGCGAAGGCTTTTGTTGTTGCCAGCTTCAATGCGCGTATGGATACCATTGTCGATTTGGTGCAAGCGGCAGCAAAAGATGCGGGCGTAATTGCTGAAATTGATCCTGAGTTGGTGGAAGAGGTTGCCGCTTTGGTTGAGTGGCCGAGCGCTGTTACTTGTCGTTTTGAAGAAGACTTTTTGCAAGTACCGCAAGAGTGTTTGATTTCAACCATGAAAGCCAATCAAAAATATTTTCATACCGTCGATGCGCAAGGTAAATTAACGCCAGTATTTATTGTCATTACCAATATCAATAGTACTGATGTGGCGCAAATTCGTGAAGGCAATGAGAAGGTGGTGCGCCCACGTTTATCTGATGCACGCTTTTTCTGGCAACAAGACTTAAAGCATTCGATGGAAGCTTGGCTACAACCGCTAAAAACGGTCATTTTCCAGAAAGATTTAGGCAGTGTCTTCGATAAGGTCGAACGCATTGAAACCCTAGCGGCGGCGATGGCGAAACAGCTAGGTTCATCACCTGAATTGGCGGGGCGTGCGGCGCGTCTGTCTAAGTGTGATCTCATGTCAGCGATGGTGGGAGAGTTCCCCGAATTGCAAGGCATTATGGGGCGTTATTATGCCTTGCAAGCCAATGAAGATGTCGATGTTGCCTATGCCATTGAGCAACACTATTGGCCAAAAGGGGGTGGAGCTGAACTGCCGACCAATTCTGTTGCGCAAGCGGTTTCCTTGGCGGATAAATTTGATACGCTCACGGGTATTTTTTATGCGGGCATGATTCCAACAGGGGATAAAGACCCCTTTGCGCTACGTCGTGCCGCCTTGGGCATTGTACGTATTGCTGTTGAATCGCAACTGGCAATCGATATTGATTACTGGGTGCGTGAAGCTTTAGCGCTGCATAATCCAGTAGTTAATGCTGATTTGGTTGCACAAATCGTCGATTTCGTTATGGCACGTTTCAAAGGCTATGTGGTCGAAACGGGTGTTAAACCCGAATGGTTTGAAGCGGTGCGAGCTGTTGCATCGGCGCAACCGCTTGATATGTGGCGTCGCTTACAAGCGGTTGAGCGTTTTGTTCAATTGCCCGAAGCACAAGCCTTGGCGGCTGCTAACAAGCGTATTGGCAATATCCTGAAAAAATCCGCTGTTAGTCATGCCAGTGTGAATACAGCGCTGTTGCAAGCAGGTGCAGAGCAACAACTTTGGTTGGCCTTGTGTGATATTGAAGTTGAAGCGCAAGCCGATTTTACTCAAGGAAATTATGCGCAAGTGTTGCAAACATTATCTGCATTGCGCGAGCCAGCCGATGCTTTCTTTGCCGATGTAATGGTGAATGTGGAAGACGAGGCACTACGTAACAATCGGTTAGCAATATTGGCTTCGGCGCATCAGTTAATGAGTTTAGTTGCGGATATTGGTCAACTGTAATATAGTGATTTTGTCGATGCGCTGTTGATATGAATTAGGTGTTTTTGTCTAATTCTTGTCAACAATCTATCGCACGATTCTATATTAGGGCACCTCTAATAACCCAATGGGTAGGAAGTTTCTGCTTACGCAGCACTAAAGTGTGAAGGAAGGGGTTGCTAAAAATAGCATGTAACACAGTGATAAAACCCCTTCTTTCAGCTAAAAAATAAACTTGGGAAGTCTAAAAACAAGCGAAGCGAGGTTTTTAGATGTTCCCATTAATAAGAGGTAACGCCCATGAAACAACTACTGAAGAGTATCATTGCCACCAGTACCTTAATGTTGGCTATTCCTGCGTTAGCGGCGACTCAGCTGACTTGGTATGGTCATTCAACCTACAAAATTGTGACCCCATCGGGTAAAACCGTCCTGATCGATCCTTGGATCAATAATCCGACTAATCCGAATGCCAAGAAAGACATGGACGCTTTAGATGACGTAAGTCTGATTTTGGCAACTCATGGACATTTCGATCACATTGCTGATGCGACCAAAATTGCGGAAAACAATCCAACCGCTATGTTGGTTTCGACCTTAGAATTGGGTAAGGCAATGGTAAAACACATGAAGTTCCCCGAAGGTCAGTTCAATATGGGCACAGCAGGTTTTCCTGGTGGTGAAATTAGCTTGTTAGATGGCGAAGTGAAAGTGGGTTTTGTGCCTGCGGTTCATGGTGGGTCAGTGGAGCTAGAAAATGGCGAGCTAAAAGAAGCGGGTATTGCCGTGGGTTTTGTTGTTTCTATCAAGAACGGCCCACGCTTTTACCACACTGGCGATACCGACTTATTCTCGGACATGAAGTTGGTGAATGAGTTTGGTAAAATTGATGCCATGTTAGTCGCTATTGGTGACCGTTTCACCATGGGGCCAGAGCGTGCTGCCGAAGCGGTGAAATTGGTGAATCCGAAAATGGCGATTCCAAACCACTATGGTACCTTTAACATTTTACCTGGCACGCCCGAAGACTTTGCCAAGGCGCTGAAAAAACGTGGTGCTAAAGCGAATCTGAAAGTAATGAAAGTGGGTGAAACGATTAAATTCTAATCTGATTGATACGCACAAAAAAGCCCAGCAAGTTTCTGGGTTTTTTATTACACGTTAATGAAAAACAGCTTCATTAAAATAGCACCTGTACCCGCTAACACTAACCCCATCATCCATTTCATAACCAGCATCTCATTCTTGAGTTCTTGAATGTCTTGTTTGGTGACCAGTCTTACATCTGTTGCACTGTCTATGGCCAGGGATTGTGCCTCTGCTAAGGCTTCAGCTTGGCTGTCACTAAAACCAGCGGTTTTTAGCGTCTTAACAAATTTTAATGTATCGAAAGTTAGGGTGCTCATTATCTACTACTCACTTTTTGTAACATGTGAATTGAATATATCATAGTTTTAACAGTTGTTGCACCCGTTCAATCGTCTGCTGTAGTTCTGTCTCGCTGTTAGCGGTAACATTAATGTGACCTAGCTTGCGGCCTGCGCGCGGTGCTTTATCGTATAAATGCACTTGCGCGTGTGGCACACTTAAGGCTTGTTGCCAGTTACCTAATTCGCCAATCAGGTTAAGCATGGCACAAGCGTTAACCGACAGACCGGCATCCCCTAAAGGTAACCCGAGTAGCGCGCGACAATGATTCTCGAATTGATCTGTCCAAGCACCATCTTGACTCCAGTGTCCCGAGTTGTGTACACGCGGTGCCATTTCATTCACCACCAGTCCGCTTTCGGTGTCGAATAGCTCTAACGCCATCACGCCGACATAATCCAAGGCATCCATAATGGCTTGTACCATCGCTTGCGCTCGTGCGTTGGTTTCGGTGCTAACCGCTGGAGCAGGGGCGAGCGTAACCCGTAAAATACCGTCTTGATGTTGGTTTTCCACTAAGGGATAAAACACCGTTTTGCCTTGAGCATCACGAACAGCCACTATCGACAACTCACGTTGAAAACGCACAAAGCCTTCTAAAATCAGTTCGCGATGACCGATGCTGTCCCAAGCGGAAATGACATCATCCTGCGAGCGTAATACCGCTTGTCCTTTGCCGTCATAGCCTTCGGTAGTCGTTTTGAGTACCGCGGGTAGCCCAATGCTTTCCACTGCTGCTTGCAGTTCCGCTAGGCTGTTGACAATGGCAAAAGGGGCAGTTTGGATGCCGAGCGAACGAAATAGTGTTTTTTCGCGTCCACGATGCTGGGCGGTAAATAAGGCCTTGGCTGGCGGAAAAACGGGTTTGTGTTGCGCGATTTGTTCAACCAGCCCAACGGGGGTATTTTCCGACTCAAAAGTAACCACATCGACACTGTCGATAAAGGCTTGCAACTGATGTTGATGATACAGCTTGCCTAATGTTTCGCTGGTTGAGCTAGGTACATCTTCATAAAAGGCAAAACGCGCCCCTAAGCGTGTTCCCGCCAAGGCCAGCATCCGACCGAGCTGACCTGCACCAATGACACCAATAACAGGACCGATAATCATGCTCTAAGACTCACAGGTTAGGGTCGGGTTGCGCTAACACCGCATCGGTTTGCGCTTGCCGAAAGGCATTCAGTTTAACCGCTATGGTTTCATCATTAGTGCCTAAAATTTGCGCGGCCAAAATGCCCGCATTTTTAGCGCCCGCATCACCAATCGCTAAAGTCGCCACGGGGACACCGCCGGGCATTTGCACAATCGACAATAACGAATCCCAGCCCGATAAGGCTTTAGATTGTACTGGCACGCCTAAAACCGGCAAGCGCGTCATGCTGGCAACCATGCCTGGTAAGTGAGCCGCACCGCCTGCACCCGCAATAACCACTTTTAAGCCACGATCAGCAGCTGATTTTGCATACTCAACCAACAAATCGGGCGTGCGATGTGCCGATACCACTTTCGTTTCATAAGCGATGCCAAATTGCTCCAGCATGATTGCCGCTTGTTGCATGGTCGGCCAGTCCGATTGCGAGCCCATAATAATTCCGACTTGAGGTGTCATAGCGTCATCACATCATACAAAAAATAAAAGGTTATTATAATGGCAATGAGGGTAAACGGCACGGCGAATTTTGAGTGGTGATTAGTTTAACCGCTGAAAACTCGCCTGCCATCCTGCTAATAAATACACGCCTGCAATGCCTTGTTGCATCACCGTCTTAAACGCTTGCCAGTCTTGTGCCAGTGTGGGCGAAGAACAGAGCGACGCTACCGCAAGACTGCTTGCCAGTGAGACTAAATATAAAGGTGGCTTCATTGTTTTTCTCGAACTAAAAACGCCTCGAAAGCGGCGAGGGTAACGGCACTGATATGATGCTCCATCCCCTCGGCATCTGCTAGCGCAGTTTCTTCATCCACCCCTAATGCCATTAACACCTTAGCCACTACCTGATGACGATGGCGTGATTCAGCCGCTAAGTCTTCACCCGTGGGCGTTAAAAAAATACCACGATAGGGCTTGGTATTAATTAAGCCTTCTTTTTGTAAGCGGTTAATGGTTTTGACCACTGTGGCATGACTGACACCTAAGCGTTTGGCGACATCGACCGAACGCGCTTCGCCTTCGCTGGCAATTAAATCGGAAATCAGTTCGACATAATCTTGTGCTGTCGCCGCACTGCGGGCATTGCGAGCTTGTTGGAAACGGGCTGCTTGCGCTTGCTCATTCGGGAGGGTTTCGGGTGTATTTTTCATCTAAATAGACCATAAATGTTAATTGCTGTTGTAAATTGTAGCCAAGGCTGTAAAATAAAGCCAGTAAAAAAATTTATTGACGTTTCGATTAAAGAATTCATGTTATGTCTGCACCGCAAGAACAGTTAAGTTTGCCCGAGTCTCATCGCTCGGTCGTCATTCCGCAAGGATCAAGCCGTCGTCGCTTGTGGGTGTTTATGGGACCCGCTTTTTTGGTGGCGGTTGGCTATATGGACCCCGGAAATTGGGCGACAGGACTGGCAGCTGGATCGGCTTATGGTTACGCCTTATTGTCGGTGGTGCTTATTGCCAGTCTAATGGCGATGGTGTTGCAAGTGCTTACCGCACGCTTGGGTATTGCTACTGGGCAAGACTTGGCGCAACTCTGTCGTCGTCGTTACAGCCCTCGCACCACTTGGGGCTTGTGGATTATGGCTGAACTGGCGGTGATTGCTACCGATCTGGCCGAACTGATCGGTAGTGCCATTGCCTTGCACTTGTTGTTTGGTATCCCGATGGTGGCGGGAATTTTAATTACCGTGTTCGATGTGTTCTTGTTGCTGATGTTGCAACAAAAAGGCTTTCGTTTAATTGAAGCGGTGGTGATTACGCTGATGACCACCATTAGCCTTTCCTTTGCTATTGAACTCTGGTGGTCGTCGCCCAACTGGACAGAAGCAGCAGCAGGGCTAATGCCAACAACGGCCTTATTTTCTAATAACGAGATGCTTTACCTTGCCTTGGGTATTTTGGGTGCAACCATTATGCCGCACAACCTCTATTTACATTCCGCTTTAGTTCACACGCGTGACTTTGCCAGCGACGATGATGCAAAACGCGAAGCCATGCGCTATGCCACCATCGACACCCTTGTCGCCTTAACCATTGCCTTCTTTATTAATGCTGCCATTGTCGTGTTGGCCGCTTCGGTGTTTTATGTCAATGGAAAACATGAAGTTGCTGAAATTCAAGATGCCTACCAGTTATTAGCGCCCATGTTGGGTGCCAGTGCGGCTTCGACCTTGTTTGCTGTGGCTTTACTTGCTTCGGGACAAAACGCCACACTTACCGCCACCTTGGCAGGGCAGGTAGTAATGGAAGGCTTTTTGAATATTCGTTTGCCTGCTTGGAAGCGCCGTTTGCTCACGCGCGGTTTGGCGATAGTGCCCGCGGTGTTGGTTGCTTGGTGGTTTGGTGTCAGTGGTACAGCGCAGTTATTGGTGCTCAGTCAGGTTATTCTGAGTTTACAACTGCCGTTCGCGCTCGTTCCTTTGTGGATGATGACCAAAGATCGTGATTTAATGGGCAATTTTGTTAATCCGTTGTGGTTAACACTGCTAACAGGGGTCATTACCAGCATCATTATTGTGTTGAATATCTTGTTGTTGTGGAACTTCTTTTTTGAATAGGATAAAAGGGTTATAATAACGCAAGCCTTTTCGTGAGCAGGAAAAACTATGAGCACCATCACCTTCGATACCTTTGAATTTAACAAAACTTTGCGCGAAGCTGGGTTTGATGAAAAACAAGCCGAAGCGCTGACTCGAGCGCAAGTCAAGTCGATGGAGCAAACACATCGCGAAGCCGATTATGTGTCGCGTGTCGAATTGAAAACCGATGTTAATGACTTGCGTAAAGATATGCAAGGCTTAGAAACAGGGTTGCGTAAGGACATGCAAGCCATGGAACAAGGCATTCGTAAAGATATGGTGAACATGGAACAGGGTATTCGTAAAGATATGCAAACCATGGAAGAACGCATTACGGCAACCATTTATAAGGCCATTCTGTGGCAAACCTTCGCTATTGCAGGTTTCATGGCTGGTATATTCGCATTAGCGGCCAAACTGTTTTTGCCTAGCTAAAAGGAAGAAAGCATGAGCAGCATTACCTTCGATACCTTAAAATTTGTGGATACGCTAAAAGAAGCGGGCATTTCTGAAGCTCAGGCAAAGGCACAAGCTAAAGCCATTGGTGATGCCATTGAAAGTGCAACCAGCTTGAGTTTAGCAACCAAAAGCGACATTCAAGAGCTGAAAACCGACATTAATAGTGTTAAATACGACTTGCTGAAATGGTTAATTGCTTTAGTGTTAGGGCAAACCGCCTTATTGGTCACATTTTTACCTAAAATTGTAGGGCACTAAGCCATGAATATCGCACCCTTCACCCCTCACCATTTCCCCCTCACTCTCTGTTGCACAAAAACAACAATTACGAAAAAAATTCAACAAAAACACAAAAAAGTGTTGCGCAGTCACAAAAACCTGTTGTAGTATTGCAGTCGTGGTTGAGGCAGACACTTCGTCTGACTCGAAAAATGTTGGAATCTACAAAGGAAATCCTATGAACAAGAATATTTTAGCTATCGCTATCGCTGCTGCTGTTGCAGCTCCTTCTGCTTTTGCAGCAGCTACGGTTTACGGACAAGCTCATATGGCTGTTACTCAGCAAATGGGTATTGATGGTGCGGCAGTTGGTGCAGCTGACAAAGCAGATCAAATGAACGTTTCTTCTAACTCTTCACGTTTGGGTATTAAAGGTTCTGAAGATTTAGGTGCTGGCTTAAAAGCAGTTTACCAAATGGAATTTTCTGTAAATATGGATGGTGAAGGCGCTGGTAACGGTTTCTCTGGTATGCGCAACACTTTTGCTGGTATCGGCGGTGGTTTCGGTACGGTGTTAGTTGGTCGTCATGACTCTCCTATCAAATTAGTGGGTCGTAAATATGACTTGTTTGGTGACCAAATGGGTAACAGCCGTAACTTAACTAACGGTAATGGTGCTATTGGTCGTGCGGTTGATGGTCGTCACAACAACGTAATCGCTTACCAATCTCCTACTTTCTCTGGTTTTTCTGCTTTGGTTGCTTTAGTTCCTGGTGGTGGTGTTGATAACGTTGCAATTAATGAGCCATTTAGCAATACTCCTAACAAGCAAAATGCTTGGTCAGCAATGCTTGACTATAAGGCTAAAGCCTTTGGTGTGAGCTTAGGTCACATTGCAGCTGACAATGTTGCTGCGAATAACAATTTCGCTGCTACTCGTTTGGGTGCAGAGTACACTATGGGTGCGTTGAAAGTTGTTGGTTTGTACCAAACAGCTGACTTCAGCGCTGCTAACACTAAAGCTATGAACAGCTATGGCTTAGGTGCTTCTTACAAAGTAACCACTGCTGGCACAATCAAAGGTCAATACTACATTGCTGAAAACTCAGCTGCTGGTGCTGCTAAAAACGACGCAAGCATGATCACTGTTGGTTATGACCACGCAATGAGCAAAAACACCACTGCTTACCTAAATTACGCAATGGTTGATAATAAAGGTGCTGCAGCTGCTTACACTACATCAATGGCTAACTCTGGTGTAGGTGATAACGTAACTGGTGTTGCTGGCAAAGACAACAGTGCATTCTCTGTTGGCTTAATCCACAAGTTCTAATGGTTTGCCGTGGCAACACGGTATTCAATATGAGCCTTTGAAAAAGCGATCCGAAAGGGTCGCTTTTTTGGTTTGTGGTAGAATAAATAATAAGGTAATGGAGGTGGTGTTATGCAAGCAATCACATTTGAAGCAGACATTGTGGGTGAGTTTTTAAGAATACCTAACTTTGAGCTGTTTAAAAATAAGCATGTGCGGGTGGTCATTGAAGAAGATGCTGATAAAAAGGCAACAGAAACAAGCGAAATAGATCAGCTTTTTAATGCATTTCAAATAGATACAGCTAACTATCATTTCGATAGGAATGAAGCGAATGAACGATAAGTGCTTTGTTGATACCAATGTGCTATTGTATCTGCTCTCTGATGATGTTCGTAAAAAGTCAATTTCTAAAGAGTTGCTGCTGCGATATCCTGTCATTTCTTTACAAGTCATTAATGAATTATCCAATGTTTGTCTAAGAAAATTCAAATTGTCGTCAGAGCAACTACTGCTTGCATTAAATGGTATTGAGCGATTCACTAAGATCAGTCAATCTAGTATTAGCACAACACGCAAGGCTATACAGTTACAATCTCGTTATCGATTGCAGTACTACGATAGTTTGATTGTTGCTAGTGCACTAGAGAGTGATTGTAATGTCCTTTATTCTGAAGATATGCAACATGGTTTGGTCATTGATCAACGGTTAAGGATTGTTAACCCGTTTGTTAGTGATTAGTCACACCACCTAAATAGTCAGCCCTGAAAAACAGCCTATCCATTTGATAATAAATAATAAAACTGAAAA